>JAFTYK010000004.1 GCA_017464765.1 Ruminococcus sp. | reverse complement strand
TCAAATGGATTGCGCTCATACGTCACAACCTCCTGATAAACCGTTTGAATAAAGAAGACCGCAAGCGGTGAACATTCTAAAACGTGTTTTTATTAGAGTTATGTCACGGGATTTGGCTAAATCGATAATAGACTGGTCAGGTTGTTTGCCTCTTACGAAAACGATGCATGCCATGTCCATCATCTCAGCAGTGCGCACTACCTGAGGGTTAACAAGACCTGTGAGTAGTACAGACTGGTCTTTTACAAAAGCGAGTACATCGCTCATCATATCGGAGCCACAAGCGGTTTTGATTTCCTGAGTCAAATCTCCTTCGCATATAACTTCGCCCTGCAAAATATCAATAATATCCTTGATTACCATTTATAATATCCGCCCTTTCGGTTCATATATAAAATAATTTTACCACATTCCTCGCTTTAATTCTACACAAAGATTATGGTGTTAATATGTGAAAAATGACGGAGGGAGTTGTGAGATTTTTCTTTAAAAATTCTTTGATTAGTAGTATAATTACTTTAGGTGATGTTATGAATGCTATTATTTTTGATTTAGACGGAACGCTGTGGGATACAAGCGACGTGGTTGTGAGAATCTGGAATGAAGTGCTTTCCGTAAAATGCCCGAAGCTTAAAATGACAAAAGAAATTATGGCTTCTCTTATGGGGAAGAACAAGGCTCAGTTTATGGACGACTTCTTTGTAGGAGTTGAAAAAGATGAGGCTGAAAAGCTCATATCAGAGATTTTTTTACACGAGCAGGAGTATCTCATACAACACGGCGCTAAAATGTACGATGGTGTTATTGAAACGCTTAATATTCTTAAGAAGAAATACAAACTTGCTATAGTCAGCAACTGCCAGAGCGGTTACCTGAATGCGTTTTTAACGCATTATTCTTTGAAAGAAATACTCACCGACTTTGAATGTGCAGGTTCAAGTCCGCTTTCAAAGGGCGATAACATTAAACTTGTTTTAAAGCGAAATAATATCGATAACGCGATATTTGTGGGTGATACGAAAAGCGACGAGGTGGCATCTTTTGAAGCAGGTGTACCTTTTGTATACGCTTCTTACGGCTTTGGCGAGGTTGATAATTATAATGCGAAAATTAGTTCTTTTGAAGAAATATACACGGTTGCCGAGGTGTTACTAAAATGAATGTAAAAAGAGGCTGTCAGGAATGACAACCTCTTTTTTGTTTATATTCGTTTTTGTTTTCAGCTTACAGTTGTGCTAAGAAAAGCTGAATAGCTGTGGCGTCTAGAACTGAAAGCTCTTTGTCACCGTCAGTGTCGCCGTTATTAATCTGTTCTTCGCTAAGTGCCTTTATTTGTGCAAAGTGAAGCTGAATAGCTGTTGCATCGAGAATGGATACTTCGCTGTCGCTGTCAACATCACCGAGCAACAGATTGGTTGTGATTTTTCTTGAGATTGCATTTGCGAAAGTAGCCATGGAAAGATTTTTGCTGTACATTTTATCTACATCGTTAGTAATAACAAAGATATTTATCTTTTCGTTTGGATAAGTGCATGCGTAGGATTCGTATGTTGCTATGTTACCCTGATGACCTATCAAGCCGTTTTTAGTATCAACACCGATACCGTAGCCGTAGTTTTCGCCGTAATCAGTGGTCATTTCTTTGTAGCTTTCCTGGCTTAGGAGTGTACACTCATATAGAGATGTCAACCATTTGTCCATATCTTCAGCATTCGAAACAAGGTCGCCTGCACCCTGAGATAAACCATGGTAGTCCGGATCAGAAGGTCTGATGCCGATAGGGAAAGAATGTTCAGCTAAATCAGGAGAGTGGACAAGTTCTTCGTAAAAACCTGAATGAGTCATATTAAGTGGAGCGAAAATATTTTCTTTTACAAAATCAGGGTAAGTCATACCTGAAACTTTCTCAACGATTATTGAGAGGAGTAAGAAATTTGCGTTTGAATAAGAGTAAGAGGTACCTGGTGTGAATTTCAACTCCTGAGTGAAAAGCCAGTCTGTAATTGCTTTGTGGTTCTCTTTTGCGGTTGATGTATTAAGCAAAGTGTATTGATCCGTAGGTATTTCGTGACCTTTGTAATCATAGTCGATATTGACGTGGTCGCGGATACCTGAACGCATAGTAAGAAGATTCTGAATGGTGACATCTTTGCCGATTTCATATTCTGGGAAGTACTTATCGAGAGTGTCGTTAACGCTGAGTTTTCCATCTTCCTGTAGTAAAAGCACTGCTGTAGCACAGAATTGCTTTGATACTGAACCTAAAGGAAACAGAGTGTCCATAGTCATCGGCTGATTCTTTTTGGTATTCTGCATACCGTTAGCACTCTGGCACAGTACTTTACCGTTTTTGGTTACATAAGCAACACCGGTGAAATCTTTCACGTTCACTATATTGTCTAGGAAAGCCTGATAAGCTTGCAGTGAATAAGTAGCGGCAATATCGTTACTTGCGGCGGAAACACTCATAGGTACAGTGAACACTACTGCTGATAATAGCACTACAAATGAAAGTAATAAGCTTATAGTTCTTTTAGTTTTCATAAAATCAATCCTTTTAATTTATTCTTTACCAATAATACCCTGTATTAAGGGGATTTGGTTGCATTGAAAATATATTTTTATATAACGTAAAAGACCGATGAGTAGCTCGTCGGTCTTTTATCTATGTAAGGTTTCTGTTTTTTGAAAGATTTATTAAACTTCAGTTTCGACGGCTTTACCCATCTCAAGCGATTTTTTTACGTCTAAAATACGCTGATTGGTACTGCCTCTGAATTTAAGCATCAATGAACGCTTTTCGAGAATAAACGGACCGTCAACAAGCCAGTCGCAATTTGAAAGGAGTTCTTTGTACTCAGGGTGAGCATCAAACTGAGATAGAAGATGCTCAAAGGTGTAGCCCGTATAACAGAAAATATCGTAGCCGTTTTCCTTTGCCTCTTCAGCTAAAACCGAGAGAGCTTCAGCTTGTGAAAAAGGTTCCCCGCCTGAAAAGGTCAGACCGCGTAAAATCGGGTCTTTTTTAGCTTCTTCAAGGATTCTTTCGGTTGATGAATCGTATCCACCCGAAAAATCCCATGTCTGTTCGTTGTGACAACCTTTACAGTGGTGAGGACAGCCCTGAGTGAATACCGTCATTCGTATTCCTGGACCGTCAACAATAGATTCTCGAATTACGCCTGCAAGTCTAAGTTTTGCCATTATACCGCCTCAGCGCTACTAAGTCCGCTTTCGCCGAGTGAGTGCTTTACTCTGTCTTCAACTTCGGCACGCTTAGCGTTATTAAAGCGGTCTACTGTACCAACTAAATAGCCTGTGATACGTCTGATTCGCTCAAAACCTACGCCGTCACTACCTTCTTTTCTGCCACACTTAGGACAAACGTCGCCGATGATACCTGTGTGACCGCAGACAGGGTCTCTATCTACAGGGTGGTTGATTGAACCGTAACCGATTCCTGCTTCTTTCATGCATCTTACAACCTGTTCGAAAGCATCTAAGTTCTGAGATGGGTCACCATCAAGCTCAACGTAGGAGATATGACCTGCGTTTGTGAGGTTGTGGTAAGGAGCTTCGAGTTTAATTTTATCAAAAGCACCAATCTGATAGTATACAGGAATGTGGAATGAGTTAGTGTAGTAGTTTCTGTCAGTAACGCCAGGGATAACACCGAAGCGTTCTTTGTCCATAGAAACGAATCTGCCTGAAAGACCTTCAGCAGGAGTAGCGAGCAGTGAGAAGTTAAGCTGATATTTTTGAGAAGCTTTGTCCATCTTCTTTCTCATAAATCCGATGATTTCAAGACCAAGACGCTGAGCTTCTTCAGTTTCGCCGTGGTGCTTGCCAATGAGAGCCTTGAGTGTTTCAGCGAGACCGATGAAACCGCAGGAAAGTGTACCGTGCTTTAAAACTTCTCTTACTTCGTCGTCGATTGAAAGTTTATCAGAGTCAATCCAAATGCCCTGTCCCATAAGGAAAGGATAGTTACGAACACACTTCTGGCACTGAATCTCGAAACGCTCGAGTAACTGGTCGATAACGAGGTCGAGCATTCTGTCTAACTGTTCGAAGAAGAAGTCAACATTTTTGTTAGACAAAATAGCAAGACGAGGGAGGTTGATTGATGTGAAACTTAAGTTTCCTCTGCCGTATGTGATTTCACGAGATGGGTCGTGAACGTTACCGATAACACGGGTACGACAACCCATGTAAGCAATTTCTGTTTCAGGGTGACCTTCCTTATAATATTGGAGGTTATAAGGAGCGTCGATGAATGAATAGTTAGGGAAAAGTCTCTTTGCAGAAACTCTGAAAGAGAGCTTAAATAAATCGTAGTTAGGGTCCTCAGGGTTGTAGTTAACGCCTTCCTTAACCTTGAAAATGTGGATAGGGAAGATAGGGGTTTCTGAATTTCCTAAACCCTTTTCTGTAGCGAGCATAACGTTTTTGATAACGAGTCTGCCCTCAGGGGAAGTGTCTGTACCATAGTTGATGGAAGAGAAAGGAATCTGAGCGCCTGCACGAGAGTGCATTGTGTTAAGGTTATGAACCAAAGCTTCCATAGCCTGATATGTAGCTCTGTCGATTTCCTTTTCAGCGTGCTTTAGAGCAAAACGCTGGATTTTGCCTGCGGACTTTTCGCCGTAAGCGTCTGTGAGTAGCTCAAGTTCTTTAGCCATGTATTCTTTACCTGCTAAAAGCTTCGGTGTGTCGCCGCTAAGCTCTTCAGCTTTGTCACAGATATCTGAAAGTACTGGTGTCGGATCTTCAATATCTTCAACAAGTTCAACAGCTCTTAAGATGTTCTTCCTGTAAAGCTTTCTGTAAGTTTTTGCAACACCAGGAGCCATAGCGTAGTCAAAGTTAGGGACTGACTGACCGCCGTGCTGGTCGTTCTGGTTAGACTGGATAGCGATACAAGCTAATGCTGAGTATGAAGCGATGTCGTTAGGCTCGCGAATGAAGCCGTGACCTGTTGAGAAACCGTCTTTGAAAAGCTTTAGAAGATCAATCTGACAGCATGTTGTTGTGAGAGTTAAGAAGTCGAGGTCGTGAATGTGAATGTCGCCGTTTCTGTGAGCTTTGGCGTGCTTAGGGTTTAAGATGTACATCTGATAGAACTGCTTAGCGCCTTCAGAGCCATACTTGAGCATTGTACCCATAGCAGTGTCGCCGTCGATATTAGCATTTTCACGCTTTACGTCGTTGTCTTTAGCTGACTTGAAAGTAAGGTCCTCGTAAATTTTCATCAGCTTTGTGTTCATTTCACGAACACGGGTACGCTCTGCACGATAAAGGATGAACTCTTTAGCAGTTCTTGCGTGACCGTTTTCGATGAGACTTTTTCTACAGTATCCTGAACGTGTTCAACCGTTGGTAAACCATCTGTCTGTTCAGCTTCTAAGTATTCAATAACCTTCTGTGCAAGGTCGTTAGCAGCGGTGTAGTCGTTACCACCGATAGCCTGAGCAGCTTTGTATATAGCTTGAGTGATTTTATCAAGGTCGAAGTCAACTGCTCTTCCGTCTCGTTTTACGATTTTAGTAATCATTGTTTCTCCCCCTCATATTGTTACATAGTTGTTACGAAATGGGCGTATAACCACCATATCTTGTGGTAGCCCTAAAAGTGCTTGTATAGTATAGCGGATAAAGGGACTAAAATCAATTGTTATTTTGTACGAGAAAAAACTTTTTATTTGTACAATATATCCATTGACAGAGCTTTATTTTTGGAATTAGGAAATATACCAAAATTTTGTGTCGAATAAAGAATAAACCACAATATATTGGGGTGTATTAAAGCGCTAAAGTGTTGGTTACAACTTTGTTTTTCTATATTCCAACAGTGAAAATTAAAGGGGCAAAATAAAAAACCGACGCTTAAAACAACGTCGGTTTTTGTTATGTATTAAATACTATGTGTTGTTTGATTAGATTTCTACAGTTTCAACCTTTTCGAACTCTTCTACTATTTCTTTAGCAGGAGCTTTTGTACACAGTGTAACAACTACTGCTACAGCGGCTGCTAAGAAGAATCCTACAACGAGTGAGTAAAGACCTGTTGAAGCTGCGAGTGTTGCACCACCGAGTGGAACGTATTCCCAAACTATAACGAGGCCTGCACCTGTTGCCATACCTGCTACAGCGCCAGGGAGATTGAATCTCTTCCAGAATAGTGAGAGAAGTACAACCGGACCGAACGCTGCACCGAAGCCAGCCCATGCGTTTGATACAAGACCCATGATAGAAGAGTTAGGGTCAAGTGCGATTACGTAAGCGATGATAGCAACTGCGACAACAGCGATTTTACCAACTAAGAGAGCGTTTGCATCAGATGCTTTCTTGTTGATAGCACCCTTGTACATATCTTCACTAACTGCAGAAGCTGTAACGAGTAACTGTGAATCAGCAGTAGACATAATAGCAGCCAAAATACCGCAAAGGAAGATACCGCCGATAAAAATAAGAACGAAGTTATTATCAAAAATTTGGAGAATAGATTTAATAAATACTGTTTCGCTTGTAGCAGAATCAAGTGTTTCTTTTAAGAAGCCTCTAGCAAAAATACCTAAAAGTGAAGCAGCACCGAGGGAAAGGATAACCCAAACGATAGCGATAACTCTTGATTTTTTAACTTCAGCATCAGATTTGATAGCCATAAATCTGATGAGGATGTGAGGCATGCCGAAGTAACCTAAAGCCCAACCTAAGTTAGAGATGATAGAAATCGCCGAAATAGGGTTACCTTCAGCATCTTTCATGAGATTTAAGTAGCCTGCAGGGTCAGCAACACCGTGAGCTGTTAAAGCGTTTGTAAGGCTACCAAACTCGCCTGTGAGGCCAACGTAAGCGATAATCGGAACAGCTGAAATAGCAACGAGCATCAACAAGCCCTGAATGAAGTCAGTGTAGCATACAGCCTTGAAACCACCCATAAATGTGTAAATAAGGATAACTACAGCGGCTACTGTAAGACCGATGGTGTACATAGTTTCAGCATTTGATGAATTGCCGAAAACATTAGCGAACAGCTTAGCGCCCGATGAGAAAGCTGATGCTGTGTAAACTGCAAAGAACACGATGATGATAAGTGAGGCAACTATCTTTAAGATACCTGTTTTATCGTGGAAACGGTTCTCGAAAAAGCTCGGAATAGTTAAAGAGTTGTTGGATACGATAGTGTACTTTCTAAGACGTCTTGCTACTAAGTACCAGTTTAAAATAGTACCGATTAAAAGACCGATAGCAATCCAGACTTCGCCTGTACCTGCGATGTAGATAGCACCAGGAAGACCCATTAAAAGCCATCCACTCATATCGGAAGCCTGAGCGGAAAGTGCTGCTGTCCAGCTTCCAAGACCACGACCGGCGAGGAAGTAGTCTTCGTTATTCTTGTTCTTTGAGCTTAATGCACCGATGAGAATCATCATGAGCATATAAATGCCGAAAGCAACAAGAATGATAATTTGTTTTTCTGTCATTTTATTCCCTCCATTTTTAGTTACAAAAAATGCACCTTAACATTTTAACACATTAAATCATTAAAATCAATAGGCAAGAAGCGTAAATTCTCGATACTTAATTTTTAAAACTATTGTAATAAGTTAACAAATATACTATAATAATAAGGAATATGTAAACTGGGGTGATATGTGTGATATTTACTCGAAGACTATGGGCGGAAATCAATATGGACGCCGCTATTTCCAATTATCACGCAATAAAAAATCAAATAGGCGAGGATACGAAAATCTGCTGTGTAATAAAAGCTGACGGCTATGGTCACGGCGCGGTTGAGCTTGCTAAACTCTACAGTGAGCTTAAGTGTGACTATTTCGCTGTGTCGAATCTTGACGAGGCACTTGAACTCAGAGATGCGAAAATAAAGGAGCCTATCGTTATCTTAGGCTACACTCCCGCAAACAGATGCGAAGACCTCTCGAAATTTAATATCTCTCAGGCTGTTTACGGCAAGGATTATGCTAAGATGCTCTCTGATGAGTGTGTTAAAGCAGGGGTTTCTTGCAAAATTCACATCAAATGCGACACAGGTATGAGCAGGCTTGGCTTTATGTGTCAGCAGTTCCCTAGAGATAATTATTCTATTGAAGAAATAAAAGAAGCTTGTACTTTACCAAATCTCATAAACGAGGGTATTTTTACTCACTTTGCTGTTGCTGATGAGCGTGAAAACGGCAGAGAGTATACTAAACAACAGTACGATGCTTTTATTCATACAGTGGAAAGTCTCAAGAGTATGGGCATTACTTTTGATGTCACTCACTGTTCTAACTCTGGCGCGATTATTGATTACCCTGAGTTTAAACTCGATATGGTGAGAGCGGGAATTATCCTTTACGGTCTTGCTCCCTCACAAAAGCTTAAGGACAAGCTGGAGTTAGAGCCGATTATGAGACTGAAAACCATGGTTTCTTACGTTAAAGAAATCAAAAAGGGTACAACTGTCAGCTATGGCAGGACTTTTACGGCTGACAGAGATATGAAAATCGCTACAGTTCCCGTGGGCTATGCTGACGGATATATAAGAGCTTTCGCTAAAGACGGCTATATGTTCATTAAAGGTCAGAAAGCGAAAATTATCGGTAGAATCTGTATGGACCAGACGCTCCTTGATGTGACCGATATTGAGGGTGTTGAGATAGGAAATGTAACCGTACTTTTTGGAAATGGAAAAGGCGGAGAACCTACCCCTGATGATGTTGCAAAATGGGGAGATACAATAAATTATGAAATTGTTTGTTCGGTATCAAAAAGAGTGCCGAGACTATACCGCCGTGACGGCGTTACTGTGGAAGTGATGTATAAGATATGAGACTTTTAGTTGTAGATGGTAACTCAATACTAAACCGTGCGTTTTACGGAATCAGACCTCTCACCACAAAGGACGGTATGTTCACTAACGCGATTTACGGTTTTCTTACTATGCTCGAAAAAATAAAGACGGACACTAATCCTGACAGAGTTGCTATTGCGTTTGATTTGAAAGAAAAAACTTTCAGACATAAAGCTTACGCTCTTTACAAGGCTAATCGCAAAGGTATGCCTGAAGAACTCCATATGCAGCTTCAGCCTCTTAAGGATTTATTAACTGCGTTAGGCTATAAAATCGTAACCTGTGAGGGATATGAAGCTGACGATATTTTAGGAACACTCGCAAAGTCGTGTGAGAATGACGGTGACGAGTGTGTTATTGCCACAGGAGATAGGGACTCTTTACAGCTTGTTTCTGAGAAAGTGTCCGTGCGTTTGGCTAAGAACCTAAACGGCACGATGATTTACACTCCGGAAATAGTAAAAGAAGAATACGGAGTTACTCCGAAAGAGCTTATCGAAATCAAAGCGATTCAGGGAGATTCTTCTGATAATATCCCCGGAGTTGCGGGTATTGGTCCGAAAGGTGCAACAGAGCTTATTCAGAAATTCAAAACTGTAGAATATATCTACGAGCATATAGACGAGCTTGATATTAAAGAAAATATGCGTAAAAAGCTCATCGACAGTAAGGATAATGCGCTGATTTCTCGTATGCTAGGTGAAATCTGTGTTACTGCGCCTGTTGATACCAGTCTTGATTCGTATGTAGTTTCAGATGGCGACAAAGCAACCGCTAAAGCGATGATGGGTAGACTTGAGCTTTTCTCGCTCATCGGAAAGCTTGGGCTTGATGACGTTGAAGAAGCACTAATCGAGAATAAAGTTGAAGCTGAAAAAGTTGAAGTTCTTGAACTGGATTATGATAATTCTATAAAAGAAATTAAAACCCACTTAAAGAATAATGAAAACAAACTTTGTTTTTATACCTTCTTCGAGGGAGAAGACGTGTTGTCGAAAAAGGCAGTGAAAACTGCGTATATTCTCAATGGTACGGTTTTGGTCTGCGATGACGAAAAGCTACTTCTCGAAATACTGAAAGATGAGAAAATTGAGAAAAGTGTATTTTCTTCTAAAGAATTATTTTCGTTTGCTGATAAAAACGGCTTTGAAATAAAGAATCTTACTTTTGATGTATCGCTTTCCGCTTATCTTTTAAATCCAAACGCTTCTTCCTACGATTTGGAAAAGCTCAACGCTCAGTATGAGATAGATTTACCTGAAGTGGCTGAAAACTTCAAGTACTACGCTGATGTTTACGCGATGAAAAAGCTGTGCGCGGTTTTAGATGAAAAAATCGATGAAGCGAGCCAGAATTCACTTCTACACGATATTGAAATTCCGCTTGCGAATGTTCTCGCTAAGATGGAGAACATCGGATTTAAGGTAGATGTTCAAGGTATCACAAAATATGGCGAGGATATCAAAGCTCAGGTTGAAAATCTCGAACGTGAAATTTACGACAGTATCGGCTACGAATTTAACATCAATTCTCCCAAACAGCTAGGAAAAGCGTTGTTCGAGGATTTGGGACTACCCACAAAGAAAAAGACAAAGAGCGGTTATTCAACTAACGCTGAAGTGCTTGAAAGTCTTATTAATTATCACCCTGTGATTTCGATGATTTTGCAGTATCGTACACTTGCTAAGCTAAAGAGTACTTACTGTGATTCGCTTATAAAGGTAGTGCGTGAGGACGGAAGAATTCACTCGTCTTTTAACCAGACAGAAACACGCACAGGACGTATCAGCTCAACCGAGCCGAATTTGCAGAACATTCCTGTACGAACTGAACTTGGCAGAGAGCTTAGACGCTTTTTCGTCGCTAAAGAAGACCACGTGCTGATTGATGCCGACTACTCACAGATTGAGCTGAGAGTACTCGCACACATATCAGGCGATGAAAATATGTGCAGAGCGTTTACCGATAATGTTGATATCCACTCGGTGACAGCGTCACAGGTGTTTAATATGCCACTTCCTATGGTAACTCCGATTATGAGAAGTCGAGCTAAGGCAGTAAACTTTGGTATAGTTTACGGAATTGGCGCTTTTTCTCTTGCTAAAGATATAGGTGTTACAAACAAAGAGGCGAGCAACTATATAAAATCGTATCTCTCGCATTACTCCGGTATAGATTCATATATGAAAAATATCATCGAGCGTGCAAAGGCTGAGGGATTTGTTGAAACAATTTTCGGCAGAAGACGATATCTCCCAGAACTTACAGCATCTAACCACATCACTCGAGCCTTCGGTGAGCGAGTGGCTCGAAATGCACCTATTCAGGGTACAGCTGCCGATATCATCAAAATTGCTATGGTTAAGGTTGATAAGCGTCTAAAAGACGAAGAGCTTTCAGCACGCCTTATTCTGCAGGTACACGACGAGCTTATAGTTGAGGCTCCTGCTTTTGAAGCTATGAGAGTAGCTATGATACTTCAGGAAGAAATGGAAAATGCAGTCAAACTGAGCGTTCCGCTTGTAGCAGAAGCTTCTGTTGGCGAAACTTGGTATGACGCGAAGGGATAACAAAATGAAAAATGTACTTTTTATATGCACAGGTAACACCTGTCGCAGTCCAATGGCTGAGGCTATTTTTAATGATATATGTGAGAAAGAGGGCTTGGATTTTCACGCTCAGTCCGCGGGAGTTGCTACTGTTAACGGATTGACTGCCAACAAAAACGCGATTGAAACTATGTCTTTAATCGGTCTTGATATTTCTTCTCACAAAACCAGATTTTTACCTAATATCAAGCTTGATAAATACGATGTTTTTGTTACGATGAACTATGATCAGGCAACCCTTGTTGAAAGTTTAGGCGTGCCTAGAAGTATGATTAAAGTTTTGCAAAAACCATCGACTGATAAGTATGATTTCGAAATGGGAATTGCTGACCCTTACGGAAAAGATTTGCAAGCGTATAAAAACTGCGCACAGGACTTAAGAGAAGCAATTGCTGACCTTATAAAGACATTATGATAGTTGAGAAAATGACTGAGTCACACTTAAATGAAGTGGTAAAGATTGAAGAAAAAAGCTTTACTAACCCGTGGAGTAGGGAGAGCTTTTACGAAGAACTTTTAAAGCCACTCTCGTTTAAGTTTGTTGCACTTGAAAATGGAAAGGTAGTCGGCTTTGCTGTGCTTGATACAGTACTCGACGAGGGAAATCTGCTCGATATCGCGGTTGATGAAAGTTATAGAAGAAACGGTGTCGGCAGAATACTTATGAATGCGTTGTTTGAAGTAGCGAAAGAAAAGTCGCTGAGCTTTATTACGCTCGAAGTGAGAGAGTCAAGCTCTCCTGCTATCGCTCTTTATGAAGCTTTTGGTTTCGAGAGAGTAGGTATGCGGAAAAATTATTACAGTAAGCCAAATGAAAACGCCTTACTGATGACTAAATATTTTGAGAAGGTTTAGTATGAAGATTTTATCTATTGAAAGCAGTTGTGACGAAACAGCCGCTGCGGTTGTAGTAAACGGACGAGAGGTTGTGTCTTCCGTTATAGCGTCACAGGTTGAAGAGCATAAGCTCTACGGCGGTGTTGTGCCTGAAATAGCATCAAGAAGACACGCTGAGTCCATCGTGGGAGTTGTCAGTGAAGCACTTGAAAAGGCTGATACAACACTTAACGATATTGACGCGATTGCGGTTACTCACGCTCCCGGACTTATCGGCGCGCTTTTGGTTGGCGTGAATTTTGCGAAAGGTTTGTCGCTTGCAACTAAAAAGCCGCTTGTACCTGTTCATCACTTGCGTTCGCATATCGCCGCTAATTATATTTCACATAAAGAATTAAAACCACCGTTTTTATGCTTGGTAGTTTCGGGCGGTCACAGCCATATTGTTATGGTTGAAAGCTACACAAAAATGCGTATCATTGGTCGCACTCGCGACGATGCCGCAGGAGAAGCTTTTGACAAAGCGGCGAGAACTATGGGTATTCCGTATCCGGGTGGAATTATGCTTGATAAAATCGCTGAAAACGGCGACGAGAATGCGTTCAAACTTCCGCGTCCTAAGGTAGACGACGCCCCTTACGATTTCTCGTTCTCAGGACTGAAAACAGCGGTAATTAATATTATTCACAATATGGAGCAGAAGGGCGAAGAAATTCCTAAAGAAGACGTTTGTGCGAGTTTTAGAAAAGCTGTTGTAGGCTTGCTGACTGATAACTTTATTAAAGCGGCTAAAGACTTAGGAGTTACAACTCTCGTTACAGCAGGCGGTGTTTCCGCTAATTCTCTTTTAAGACGAGAGCTACAAAAAGCCTGCGAAGAAAATGGATTCTCCCTTTATATGCCTGACTTATCGCTTTGCGGTGACAATGCCGCGATGGTTGGCTCTCAGGGATACTATGAGTATCTGTCAGGAAATGTCGCAGAGCTTGATTTGAACGCTGTTGCGACTTTGCCGATTGATTACAGAGAGTAATACATACATATAACTTAAGAAAGAAGGTGACGATATGAGAAAACTGAAAACTAAAATATTGGCAGTTTTGCTGATGCTTTCTTTGTGTTTTACGCTTTGTTCGTGTCAAGCTGTGAACAGTATGATTGACACCGTATCGTCGCTTGTTAACCCCAAGGGTATCGTTGAAGATGTGTCGCTTGGGTATGAGGAAATTGATTTTGGTGAGTTTTCGTATTCGCAGTATTATTCCCCGATATTTTCACGTGAGTGTTACAGCTCTCTTGAAAATGACAAAATGCGTGAGCTTTACGATATGCTATACTACAACTGCTATCTCGTCTATCCAAAATCGTTTTCAAATAACGAGTATAAATGTAAGCAGGTTATCCTAGAAGAGGCTACTCTTTCTGAAGCACAGATAAGACTTGTTATCAAGGCACTTGCTGATGATAATCCTCATGTTTTCTGGATTTCGACTACGTTTGGATTTTTAGTTGACAGCGTGGAAAACTACACAGCGGTACAGCTATACAGCCGTATGGAGCCTAACATACTGCGAGAAAGCATAAAGGCGCTTAAAGTTGAGGCTGATATGTTTTTCTCCTCGCTTGTTGAGGGTCTTTCTCAGTATGAGCTAGAGCTTCTTGCTCACGATTTTGTGCTGTTTAAATGCGAATACGACCAGTCACTCACTGATGCTCAGCTTGTGCCGAAAGGTAAGGAGTCGGCTTTTGACCCTTATGGAGCGCTTGTTGAGGGCAAGGCTGTGTGTGAGGGGTATTCAAGAGCTTTCCAAATGCTTTGTAACGGTGTCGGAATTGAATGTGTCAACATAGTGGGCGAGAGCGAGGGTGAACTTCACATGTGGAATGCCGCCAAGATTGATGGCGACTACTGTTTTGTCGACACAACATGGGACGATAAAGATGATGAAGCGTTTATGTATGATTACTTCAACATTTCTGAAAAGCAGCTCAGAGCTGACCATGACTTTTCACCGCTTGCGGTTGAACTGAGTGATGAAGAAATCTGTGGCGATGGTGAAGTGAACGCTCTGACGACGAATTTCTTCGTTCCTAAGTGTATGTCCACTGAGCATAACTACTATGTAAAAGAAAGCGTGCATCTTAATAGCTACGACAGTGAAGAGATAGTTGAAAGCCTAAAAAAAGCCGCTTTGAATAAGGAAAAGTTTTTCCATTTTTATATAAATCCTAACGAGTTTACTTTTGAGTACGCAGTTGACCAACTTTTCTTTTCGTATCCGCAGCACTTTTTTAAGTATATCGACGATGTGAATTACTTGCTTCCTGATTATTCAATCGATAGCAATAATCTCTCGCTGTATCAGAAAAAACAGATTAGTGTTGTGACGGTTATGTTAAAATATGTCTAAATACAGGAGTTAATATGATTATCATTTCAGTAGATTTAGGAAAAGCCAGAACAGGCCTTGCAATATCGGATAAGACGGGGTTTTTAGCTTCTCCGCTTTGTATGATTGAAGAAAAAAGCCCGACTAAAGTTTTGGAAAAGGTAGCGCAAAAGGTAGAAGAAAATAAAGCCGAGCTTATAGTTGTCGGACTGCCAAAAAATATGGACGGGTCTGAGGGCGACAGCGCAAAAAACGCAAGAGAGTTTGCGAAGAACTTAAGTGAGCTGACTGGTATAAAAACCGTGATGCAGGACGAAAGAGGCACTACAATCACAGCGCATTCGTATCTGTCCCAACGTGATGTAAAAGGTAAAAAAAGAAAAGCACAGGTCGATATAGTAGCGGCTTCGATAATTTTGCAGGACTACCTCGATAAAAACAGATAAGGAGAATTAATATGACACAGGAATTAATCGAAAAGATAAATGCCCTCGCTAAGAAAAAGAAAGAAGAGGGTTTAACGCAAGAAGAACAAAAGCTTCAGAAAGAACTGTACAAGGAGTATCTTACCCAGTTTCGTTCAGGCTTCAAAAAACAGCTCCAGAACGTGGATGTTAAACTACCTGACGGAAAGGTTGTTCCACTCACACAGCTTAATAAAAAGAAATAAGAAGTACATAAAAGCCCACCCAAGAGAAGTTGCCTTTCGGGTGGGTTTTGTGTTAAAGGAGTGAAAGCACTTTCAAAACCATTTGTGCAGTATAGACAATATAACGTTAGTATTTATGTGATAGTACACAATTGATTGGGTCTTTAAAAATAGTTTATAATTAAATCAGAGATAAGTAAAAATTATTCAGCGTAAGTGCAACACTTTGCACTCTCTTGGGTGTTTTATATATGAAAGGGTTTTATTTGAAACTGTTAAAATAGGGATGATATTATGAAAAAAATAATGAGTATATTAATAGTGATTGTAATGATGCTATCAATTTCTGTTATGCCGGTTTATGCGAATCCTTATGCTCCTTATGATCCATCAAGTTACAAGTACTTTGAAGAATTTGTGGAGTATTATGGCTCAGTCCCAATGCATGATTATGACGAGCTTTATTTCTACTATGCAGAAGAAACTGATGAAGAGCCAACTTGGGCATTAGTACGAGCAAAAAACAATGCTGATATGTGGATTTCGATTCATGGCACAAATGTTGGTAACAGAATATTAACTACTGCATGTTACGAGAGGAAATCAGTAAGTGGACATCATGTGTATGTAAAAGAATTAGATACATTTTTACCTGTTGAAGAAGCGCAAATGGATAAAATTATTGAGTGTTGCCCTGATTTTGTTAAGGTGATAGAAGAAAATGAATTTGGTACGTTAATCGGAGATATTGATTGTAATAATATTATAGAGATAATTGATGCAACTTACCTTCAGCGTTACCTTGCAGAATATCCAGATTTTATTGGCGGATATAATATATTTCAATTAACTAATGTAACTGGAAGCATCGATGTATCCGACTTTGACCGTGACGGCGAAACTACGGTTATGGATGCCACAATGATTCAACGCCACCTCGTAGGACTTGAATAAAGCATAAATTCAGGAAAGAACGGAGTTTTGCATCTATTTCTGTTTAGCAGTGATTATTAGTTCAATAAATTATGAGGTGATATTATGAAAAAAATAATG
>JAFTYK010000037.1 GCA_017464765.1 Ruminococcus sp. | reverse complement strand
GTAGAGATAGTCCATTCACGTGCTGAAGATGGTAGCAGAAAAGCGGAATTTCGTGAAAAATTTGACTTTGCTACTTCTCGAGCTGTTGCACAACTTAATGTACTTTCCGAATACTGCTTACCTTACGTTAAGGTAGGAGGATCGTTTATAGCTATGAAAGGCAAGTACAGCGAAGAAGAAATCTCTAACGCTAAAAATGGTATAAAGCTCTTAGGGGGCAAAACAACAAAGGTCGATACTTATAATCTTGCTGATTCGTCCGAGCGCACTATTATCAATATTAAAAAGGTTTCTAAAACTGATAAAGTATATCCTCGTACATCTGCAAAGATAAAATCAAAACCATTATAATGAAGATTTAAGGCACATTCGACAGAGTGTGCCTCTTTTCTTTGTAAAATTACAAAACAAAATTATTTACGCATACAAAATCCTACAAATAAAACGCTATAAAGGTGGTATTATCTTTTTGCGGGGACAACCTGTGAGGGAGAATAATATGAGCTTTTTGAACAGAGATGACAACAAAGTCCTTTTAATACCCACAATATCAATAAGACCAAACAAAACCCAACCCAGAAAGCATTTCGAAGAAAGCGAACTAAAATCACTTTCACAATCTATAGTACAAAATGGAATCCTCCAGCCATTATCTGTAAGACGAATCAATTCTACGGAATTTGAACTTGTAGCAGGTGAACGCAGACTGCGAGCTGCAATTATGGCAGGGATAACAAAAGTGCCTTGTATTGTTATTCGATGCTCGGATAAGGAGTCGGCGGTTTATGCACTTATTGAAAATATTCAGCGCAGGGACCTAGGAATGTTTGAACAAGCTCGTGGTATTGCCCGGTTAATCAGAAAATACGGATTAACGCAGGAACAAGCCGCTATATATTTAGGTAAAAAGCAATCTACTGTAGCAAATAAGCTCAGATTGTTAAGACTTACTTTTGACGAACAAGAATGGATAGTAAGTGCATCACTTTCAGAACGTCACGCCAGAGCATTACTCAGAATTGACGATGAAACACTTCGACGTGAAGCTTTGAGCCGAATTATTGCTGAGAATCTGAATGTAAATCAGTCGGAGGCTTTAGTGACAGATATTTTGCTACGCAGAACGAGTACATACCTTGAAAAGCCAAAGAAAATCGAAAAGAAGATAGTAGTAAAAGATGTAAGAATATTTGTAAATACGATAACTAAAGCGGTGGACACAATGAGACTGTCGGGGATAAATGCAACAAGCTGTAAGAATGAAACCGACGAATACATAGAATACACCGTAAAAATCCCCAAATCGGTTGAAAAGAAACCGAAATTAGTAGTTTAGCTTTCCCCTTAGATGCGAAAGCATCTATCCACTCATACCCATTTCCTTATCTGAACCCCTTGCCAGAGGCTACGTAGTTTATACTGCGTAGCCTTTTGGCATATTTAGAAAAATCTATTGTTAAGTATTATGGACGACCTCTGGTCGCCGCTACATTTAGCGCAGTACATCAGCAGTTAACGTTTCACGTGAAACACGTCGTCACGGGCTGAACTCGTTGCAAATAGCGATAGCTTATTTGCGCACTCGTGTCACCGTTCCTCCTCTCCCAAAAATCTCAGATTTCGGGGACCCCGCTTATTTAATTAATTTATTCTATGGATAATTCTAAATTTTTTATAAATCTCGCTGAAAAGTCTTTAAATTCGCTCTGATATGTGCTAAAATTACACGTATGATGTGTTTTTAGGCACAAATTTAAATTTTGGTGTGATTATTTTGGCAAAAGTTATTGCTGTTGCTAACCAAAAGGGCGGTGTCGGCAAGACAACTTCGGCGGTTAATATTGCCGCTTCCCTCGGTTTCAACAAGAAAAAAACGCTTCTTATTGACGTTGACCCGCAGGGCAACGCTACAAGCGGTGTCGGAATAGACAAGCGTTCGTGCAAGTTCACAACCTACGATATGCTTGTATCCGATACAAAAGCTCAGGAAATCATCGTTGAGACACAGTTTGAAAACCTCTTTATTATGCCGTCGGGTATTGATTTAGCGGCGGCGGAAATAGAAATCGCTGATATGGAAAACCGTGCGTACAGAATGAAGCAGGCTATTGTGTCGATTAAAACCGATTTCGACTACATAATAATCGACTGTCCTCCGTCACTCGGTCTTATTACTACTAACGCGCTTACTGCAGCTGATACAATCTTAGTACCTATTCAGTGCGAATATTATGCACTAGAAGGACTTTCTCAGCTGATGAATACGGTGCGTAGAGTAAAACGTCAGACTAACCCTCATATTGATATTGAGGGAGTTCTTCTCACTATGTATGACGGTAGACTCAATCTTACGCAGCAGGTAGTAAACGAAGTTAAGCGCTTCTTCCCTAAAAAGGTGTTTTCAACAGTAATTCCGCGAGGCGTAAGACTTTCAGAAGCTCCTAGCTTTGGTATGCCGGTTATTTATTTTGATAAATCCTGCAAGGGAACTCACGCGTACTTGGAACTTGCACAGGAGATTTTGAGAAAGGAGCGTTCATATGGCTAAAAAAATGGGTGGCTTAGGAAAAGGATTGAGCGCAATATTCATTGAAAATGACAGTGAAAACAGCAACGAAGCGGTTACCCTTAGAATTTCTGATATTGAGCCTAACCGTGACCAACCTCGAAAAGATTTTGATGAAGTCGCTTTAGCTGAACTTTCGCAAAGCATAATGCAGTATGGTGTGCTTCAGCCGATTTTAGTCAGACCGCTTCCGCTTGGTGGATATCAGATAGTAGCAGGTGAAAGACGTTTTAGAGCTTCTCGTATGGCAGGTCTTACTGAAATTCCTGCGGTTATCAGAGAGCTTTCTGACAACGAAACAATGGAGCTTGCGCTTATTGAAAACTTACAGCGTGAAGACCTCACCCCAATAGAAGAAGCCAAAGGCTACAAAACCCTTATTGAAACATATTCAATGAGTCAGGAGCAGGTTGCACAGTCAGTCGGAAAATCCCGTCCTGCTGTTGCTAACACAATGCGTTTACTTTTACTTCCTGACGATGTAATCGAAATGGTTGAAAAGGGAGAGATTTCAAGTGGTCACGCACGCGCTTTGCTCGCTCTTGAGAATAAAGCGATGATGAGCAGTTTAGCTTCTGACATCATCAAAAAGAACTTGACTGTGCGCCAGGTTGAGAAAATAGTCAAAGATTTGCTGAAATCTCCGACTAAGAAGGTACGCACACCTAAAGCAAAGCCGTCGTACTTCTCAGAGGTTGAGTTAGCTCTTTCTGAGTACTTAGGCAACAAGGTTGTTGTTACTCCGTCAAAAGACGGCAAGGGCGGTACGCTGGCAATTGACTTTTATTCTTTAGAAGAACTAAAAGACCTTGCAAATAAGCTTGAAGAAAAAAATTAGAAAATCCCTTTACTGCCGTTATGGTATCTTCCATTTTGAGGGACTAATCAGTAAAGATATATAAAGGAGAAAAACAATGATTGATATTAAATTTTTAAGAGAAAACCCTGAGGTTGTTAAAGAGAATATTAAAAAGAAGTTTCAGGACTCAAAGCTTCCTCTCGTTGATGAGGTTATCGAGCTTGATGCTGAAAGCAGAAAAATCAAGGGTATGGCTGATGACTTAAGAGCTCAGCGCAACAAGTATTCAAAAGAAATCGGTAAACTCTTCGGTCAGGGCAAGCGCGAAGAAGCTGAAGAGATGAAGAAGCTCGTTACTGAAAAGGGCGAAGAACTCGCTTCTTTAGAAGCTAAGGAAGCAGAGCTTTCACAGAAGGTTACTGATATCATGATGATTATTCCAAACATCATCGATGAGTCAGTTCCAATCGGTAAAGACGACAGCGAAAACGTTGAAGTAGAGCGTTACGGCGAACCTGTCGTTCCTGATTTTGAGATTCCATACCATACAGAGATTATGGAAAAGCTGAATGGTATCGACCTCGATTCTGCGAGAAAAGTAGCAGGTAACGGCTTCTACTATCTCATGGGTGACATTGCAAGACTTCACTCAGCAGTTATCTCTTATGCAAGAGATTTTATGATTGATAGAGGTTTCACTTACTGTGTACCACCATTTATGATTCGTTCAAACGTTGTTACAGGTGTTATGAGCTTCGCAGAAATGGAAGCTATGATGTACAAAATCGAGGGCGAAGACCTCTACCTTATCGGCACATCAGAACACTCAATGATTGGTAAATTCATCGATACAGTAAACAAGGAAAAGGATCTTCCATATACTTTAACAAGTTACTCACCATGTTTCAGAAAAGAAAAAGGCGCTCACGGTATTGAAGAGCGTGGTGTATATCGTATTCATCAGTTCGAGAAGCAGGAAATGGTTGTTGTTTGTAAGCCTGACGAATCAGCTATGTGGTTTGACAAGCTCTGGCAGAATACAGTAGACCTTTTCAGAACACTCGATATTCCTGTACGTACTCTCGAGTGCTGTTCAGGTGATTTAGCCGACCTTAAGGTTAAGTCAATCGACGTTGAAGCATGGTCACCACGTCAGCAGAAGTATTTCGAGGTTGGTTCATGTTCTAACCTTTCTGATGCTCAGGCTCGTCGTCTTAAAATCAGAGTTCACGGTGAGGACGGCTCAAAATATTTTGCTCACACACTTAACAACACAGTTGTTGCTCCACCAAGAATGCTCATCGCTTTCCTTGAAAACAACTTAAACGAGGACGGTTCTATCAATATCCCTGAGGCACTCAGACCATATATGGGCGGTAAAGATAAGATTACTCCATAATCGTAAGCTATTAAATTGTTTTGTTAGAATTAGTAGGTGTTATTATGAAGAACAAAACTGCGACAAGTGTTGTGTTAGCATTATCAGGTGGTTTTGTAGTAAACCTGCTTATGACAATAGAAGTAATACTAATAGGAAACTATAGTGATTTTCTAACCTTAGGATTATTTCAGGCTGTATTCCCTGTTTTTGCTATTTGTTATAAAAACAAAAGTGAAATGCAAACTTTACTTCGAGGAGTATTAATATTTGTTTTCGCAGTTGTAATTATGTTTGCAAAAAGCTTTTCGGGGTTCAATGAATGGTTTTTCTCGCAAGTGTGCCAGATTGTTGACGATGATAATTTTGGACTGGGAATTTTACTTCTTGGTCATATGGTTGTATTTATCATAACTTTAGTTATTACAACGTTAATTAAGATTATTGATTGTCATAGAAGAAAATCAGAATAAATATATTAGAAACCGCTCGATTTCGGGCGGTTTTTTATTTCCTTCTTGTTAGAGAAAATGTTTTGTGCTATGATGAAATTACTAAGTAAACGAGGTGATAATATGCTAAAAAGAACCATATCTGTTTTACTGTGTATTATTTTAGTTTTATCTCTTTGTTCGTGCGGTAGCGCGGATATAAAAAGCGAACTTGATTTAAACGCTGAAGTAAAGGACGCGACTGATATTACAGCGCAGGTTAACAGTGCTGTTTATTCAATGCTTGATTTTTCCGACACCAGCGAATACGAAAATGCGACAAAAGGACTCATCGAAGCGCCTGATTCATTGGAAATTGTCAGAGAAGACGGCAGAGTTGTCTGGAGTCAGGACGCTTACAGCTTTATAGATGATTACGAAAAAGCTCCGTCAACTGCAAATCCGAGCTTGTGGGAAAACACAAAAAACAACCACGCTTATGGTTTGTTCAAGGTTGTTGACAGTATTTATCAGGTTCGCGGTTATGACCTCACAAATCTTACTGTTGTTGAGGGTGATACAGGATATATTGTATTCGACCCGGTGATGAGTGTGGAGTGCGCTCAGGCATCGCTCGAGCTTATTTATAAAAACTTAGGCGAAAAGCCGATAAAAGCAATTATTATTTCTCATAGTCACGTTGACCATTTCGGTGGTATCAAGGGCGTTATGAGTGAAGAAGAAAGAGCCGACAGCTCGCTCAAAATTGCCGAGCAGATAAGTTCAGGAAAAATCCCGATTATTGTTCCTGATGCCTTTGAAGAACACGCGGTAAGCGAGAACTTATACGCAGGTGTTGCTATGCGACGCAGAGCAAACTATCAGTACGGCACATTCTTAAAAGAAGGCGTTAACGGCACCCTTGCTATGGGTATCGGTATGGCTCAGTCGGCAGGTCTTTCTTCGTATATATCCCCTACTTACGAAATCAAGACTAACGAAACACTCACTATTGATGGTGTTGAACTTGAGTTTCAGCTAACACCAGGGACAGAGGCGCCATCCGAAATGAACACTTGGGTTGCAAACTACAACGCGCTTTGGTTGGCTGAAAACTGCACAGGAACACTTCATAATTTATATACATTACGCGGAGCTCAGGTCAGAGATGGCGAAGTGTGGGCAAAATACATCACAGAAGCCATCACAAAATACGGCGATAAAGTAGAGGTTGTATTCCAGTCACACAACTGGCCTCATTGGGGTAACGATAATATCGCAGAGTATCTTACAAACACAGCCGCTGTTTATAAATACATAAACGACCAGACCCTTGCTTATGTAAACAAAGGTTACACATCTGATGAGATTGCTCACATGATTGAGCTGCCTGAAAAACTTAACAAGGTTTGGTACACACGTCAGTATTACGGCACTGTTGCTCACAACGCAAAAGCTGTTTACCAGAAATATATGGGTTTTTATGACGCAAATCCTGTTAACTTAAATAAGCTCCCTGTTTCTGAGAGCGCTAAAAAGTGGGTTGAATACTTAGGTGATACAGACGAGGTTCTTCGTAAGGCTAAAGAAGACTTTGAAAAAGGTGAGTATCAGTGGGTTGCTGAAATCACAAATGTTCTTGTTTTCGCTGACCCTGAGAACGAGGTAGCAAGACTTCTTTGTGCTGATGCACTCGAACAGCTTGGATATCAGTCAGAGTCAGGAACCTGGAGAAATGTATACTTAAGCGCAGCTCTTGAACTAAGACTTGGAAATCAGGCTGAACATTCAAAAGACGCTGTAGCTTCAGGCGACTCTCAAAGAAGTATTTCTGCAAGCTCAATGCTTCAGTACATCGCGATTTTACTAAATAGAGAAAACCTCGAAGGAGAAAACTTCAAGGTAAATATTACGGTGACAGATACAAAGGAAAAATTCGCGCTGAATATCACAGACGGAGTGATGCTGATTTACGATGATACTGTGTTTGATGATGCAGATGTAAGCGTTAAATGTCCGAAGCTTGTGCTTGCAGGTATCTCAAGCAAAAACAAAGAAGCAGTTAAAGAAAATGCGGTGATTGAAGGCGATGAAACAAAATTCGATTTAATTTTAGATAATATGGATTCATTTGATACCTCAACCGATGTTTACTTCAATATTATAGAGCCTTAAAATAAAGTGCCATAAAAATAAACCGCCCGAAATTTGGGCGGTTTTTTAGTTGATGAAACTAATCTTAAATTGTGACACGAGAAGATTTTTCCAAATCTATGATCAAAGCAATCATCAAAACATAGAGTGCATCTTCAGGATTACAAACGGTTATTGCATAAGTGTCAGTAAGCCCCATAGCCTTTGATAAATAAGCAATTGGCTTGTCATCGCTGGTTCTGATTTCATATTCCCACTCGAAAACATCACCTTTAATATGCCAACCTCTGAAATTAACCAGGAATTTAGGTTTAAAAAAAGAGATGTCTTTAGTTACACTTCCAACATAGTATCCGTTTTCGAACATTTCAAATTCAGGGGTAAAAGTGAACGTTTCACCTTTTACTGCACCTATTTCGTTGTTATTGCTATCGTGGATTTTGAGCGAATGTCCAAAAGATAATTTGCGTTTTACGTTATAGACAAGCTCTTTGTTTTCGTTGTAGATTTTATAACCGAAGAAAGCGGATATTATATTCTGTTTGAATAGCAATCGCATTATTCTCACATTCCTGTTACGTTTTCGTAGATGTATCCTGAAAGAGAAAGTTTTCCGTCTTTAGTGAAAGAGTATTCGCACTCTCTGTTACCCTCTTTAGTATCGCTTGACATATAGTAGAAGGTGACAACTCCTTTGTCGCAAGAGAATTTACAGTCAATGGTTGCGTAGTTGTAAAGGTCGGTGATAATCGCTGTGCCGTCATCTTTAAATTCATAGCACTCGTAGCTGTCGGCACTCTGCCAATTGCCTAAAAGCTTTTTATCTATAGTAAGGTTGTCAGGCGCTTTGATGGTAACTTTAGGCATAGTTGCTTTTTCAAAAGTGTAGCTTGTTTCTGCGCTTTTAAGAGTCAATTTGTCGCCGTCGAAAGTAGCCTTGTATTCGTTGTAAAGGAAGTTCGGAACGTCGATGTCGTAGACGTCTTCGTCTTCGAGATAATCAAAATAACCGTAAATAGTTGATGTACCGAATTTTGCGAAAGCGTCGCCGTTTTCTTCGAAAATAAAGTAGCACTCTTCGTTTATATCTTCGCACACCCAAGTACCCACGATCGGTAAACTGTCTTCGTGAATCTGGGACTGAGTTTCATCAGGTGTAGCTACAATAGTGGTAGGGTCAGTGGTGTTTTCACTGCACGCACACAGTGTTAAAGCAAGAATAATACATATAATAAAAGAAAGAACCTTTTTCATCTTGTACCTCGTTGTAATTAGACAGATTTTTTACTTATACCTGTAATTTTAAGTACACAAACTACAAAAGTCAATAAAATTTTAAAAAAGCGCCTTTTTGCCTTGCAAACAAGCTAATCCTTTGATATAATTAAGGATAAAAAATCGGGGAGTGGTAAAAATGATTAATCGTGAATTCGAAGAAAAATTTGTAAAAGAAGCTCTTACTTTTGATGACGTATTGCTTATCCCGGGAGAGAGTGACGTTGAGCCTAAACACGTCAACGTTGAAACTTATCTCACTAATAAAATTAAGCTTAATACACCGCTTATGACTGCCGCTATGGACACAGTTACTGAGTCTGATATGGCGATTGCTATTGCGCGTGAGGGCGGTATCGGTATTATCCACAAGAATATGTCTATTGAAGAGCAGGCAGATATGGTAGACAGAGTAAAGCGTAGTGAAAACGGTGTTATTACTAACCCATTCTATCTTGCTCCACATAACACAATCCGCGAGGCTGACGACCTTATGCGTAAGTATAAGATTTCAGGTGTGCCTATTTGTGAGGGTACTAAGCTCGTTGGTATTATTACTAACCGTGACCTAAAGTTTATGTCTGACATAGATTTCGATCAGGAAATCTCAGGCGTTATGACAAAGGAACATCTTGTTACTGCTCCTGTAGGCACTGACCTTGAGCAGGCTCAGAAGATCCTTCGTACTCATAAAATTGAGAAGCTCCCTATCGTTGACGAAAACGGCAACTTAAAGGGTCTTATCACAATCAAGGACATCGAGAAAACTGTTCAGTATCCAAACTCTGCTAGAGATGAAAAAGGCAGACTTCTTTGCGGTGCTGCTATCGGCGCAACACCTGATGTACTTGAGAGAGTACAGGCGCTCGTTGATGCTCAGGTTGACGTACTCGTACTTGACTCAGCTCACGGCCACAACTCAAATGTTATCAACTCTGTTGCTAAAGTTAAAAAAGCTTTCCCTGATGTTCAGCTTATCGCAGGTAACATCGCTACAGCTGAGGGTGCGAGAGCGCTCATCGAAGCTGGTGCTGACTGTGTAAAGGTTGGTATCGGTCCTGGTTCTATCTGTACAACTCGTGTAGTTGCAGGTATCGGTGTTCCACAGATTACAGCTATTTTCGACGCTGCTAAGGCTGCTGCTGAGTACGGCGTTCCTGTTATCGCTGACGGCGGTATCAAATATTCAGGTGATATCGTTAAGGCTCTTGCTGCAGGTGCTTCAGTTTGTATGGTAGGTTCACTTGTTGCAGGTTGTAAAGAATCTCCTGGTGACACTGAAATCTATCAGGGCAGACAGTTCAAGGTTTACCGCGGTATGGGTTCACTCGGCGCTATGAACAAGGGTAGCTCTGACAGATACTTCCAGGCTAAGAACCAGAAGTATGTTCCAGAGGGTGTTGAAGGTCGAGTTCCTTTCAAGGGTCCTCTTTCTGATACAGTTTACCAGATGATCGGTGGTCTTAAATCAGGTATGGGTTACACAGGCTGTGCTACTATCGAAGAGCTTCACAACAAGGCTCAGTTCGTAAAAATCACAGGTGCAGGTTTACGCGAAAGCCACCCACACGATATCCAGATTACTAAGGAAGCTCCTAACTATTCTACAAACGGATAATTTGTGTGACGAACCAATAACAAATACTAAAGGCTCCCATGCGGGAGCCTTTTCTTATGCTTATAAGAGCTTTTTAATTCCGGGAATGAGCTTGAGTATCGAGCCGATGATTGCGCATGAAACGAAGATCAATATCTCCCAACCGATGGTGATCAATATAATATATTCGCTGTTTACTGCGAGATTTCTATAGTACGGTTTTGTCAGGCTGATAGCTAAATCCGAGAGAAGATAAATCGGGAAAGTTAGCGAGCCGAAATAGCACAAAAGTTTCGCTGTTGCGTCTTTAGTTACAACGACAGTTGAAAGATACTTGAAGATAACGTAGAAGCATAGTGCACTCAGCGTTATAGTGAGATACTGCCAGTTATCAAGCATAAGGTAGTCACTCGGGTTTTTCTTGTAGAAGAAGTAAGTGCTTATAACCTGAAATGCTATAAGTGACACAAAGCCTATGCTCGATAAGGCGAAAGCTTTTTTGTCGATTTTCATGTATTTTTCTATGTAGTAGCCAATAAAAACAATGCCTAAATGAGGCATAAAAAACATTTCTGTTGCATAGTGGTGAGGTTTTATTTAGAAAAATATATCGATAATCGGGATAAGACCCATAACGCCAGCTGAAATTAATATGAAATAGCGTGTTGCGTTTTTTGAGAAAGCCTGTGCCATTCGCTGTAAAATCGGCAGTAGTATCAGCAGACCGATGTATGCATAAATATACCAAAAGGCGTTCGTCATACGAGACGAAAAAAGTGTTTTAATAAACTCGAGTACATTCATATCACTCGGGTTGTGCCAGTGGGCTTTTATGTAGTACACAATCGAAAACAAAACGGTGACCGTAACCATACGTACAACTCGTTCGATCGACTTTTTCGGGGGATCGATTTTTTGGAGTAGCAATCCGCCCATTATCATCAAGAACACGGGTACCGCTATTTTCGAGACAAAAAAGTAGCTCAGCGAAAAAAACCAGGTAAAGCTCTCACCTTCGCTGTATTTCATAAAAATGTCGCTGTTAGTGTGGTTAACAATAACCAGAAAAGCGGCGATAATTCGCATAACTTCGATGTAGGTTTTGCGAGTTACTGTTGGCTTAGTT
>JAFTYK010000036.1 GCA_017464765.1 Ruminococcus sp. | reverse complement strand
GATTTTAAGCTCGCCTGTGAAGTAATCGAACTCTGTCTCAACGAATGTGAATCAGTTGATTCTTGAGATGATGTAAGCTGCGTCCTTACCAAGACCGTTAAGGATAACGCGGAGTGGCTCTTTTCTAGCCTTGTTAGCGTTTCTAGCGATACCGATAGCACCCTCAGCAGCAGCGAATGACTCGTGACCAGCGAGGAATGCAAAGCACTTTGTCTCTTCTCTAAGGAGCATTGCGCCGAGGTTACCATGACCACGACCAACAGCTCTCTGCTCAGCAACTGAACCAGGGATACAGAAAGCTTCTAAGCCTTCACCGATAGCTTCAGCAGCATCAGCAGCAGTTGTAACACCCTTCTTGATTGCTACAGCGCAACCGAGAGTGTAAGCCCAACCAGCGTTCTCAAAAGCGATTGGCTGTACTTCTTTAACAATATTATAAGGATTAAAGCCTTTGTCTTCACAAATCTTTAAAGCCTCTTCGAGATTAGCGATACCATACTGAGCAAGGCACTTCTCGATTTTAGGCATTCTTCTTTCCATGCTTTCAAATTTAACTGCCATTTCTCGATCCTCCTTGCTTATTCTTCTCTTGGGTCAATGTACTTAGCAGCGTTATCAAAACGGCCGTACTGACCAATGTTGTTTTTATATGCCTCGTCAGGTGACATACCGTGACGGATATCCTCCATCATCTTGCCAACCTTAACGAACTGATAACCGATAACTTCGTCGTTCTCATCAAGAGCTGTCTTAAGAACATAGCCCTCAGCCATTTCCATGTAACGAACGCCCTTAGCCTTTGTTGAGTACATTGTACCAACCTGTGAACGAAGACCCTTACCAAGATCCTCAAGACCAGCGCCGATTGGAAGACCGTCTTCTGAGAAAGCTGTCTGTGTACGACCATAAGCGAGCTGTTCGAAGATATTTCTCATAGCTGTGTTGATAGCGTCACAAACAAGGTCTGTGTTAAGACACTCGAGCAGTGTCTTGCCAGGGAGAATTTCAGCAGCCATAGCAGCTGAGTGAGTCATACCTGAGCAACCGATTGTTTCAACTAATGCTTCCTCTACGATACCGTCTTTAACATTGAGTGTTAACTTACAAGTACCCTGCTGTGGAGCGCACCAGCCGATACCGTGTGAAAGACCACAAATGTCTTTGATTTCATAAGATTTTACCCATCTGCCCTCTTCAGGGATAGGTGCAGGACCATGCTTAGGGCCCTTTGCTACAGTACACATTTTTTCAACTTCGTGTGAATAAATCATTGTACTAACTCCTTTCAGAATTTCTTGATGAGACAAACTCATACAACTACATTATAAAACACAACTTGAGTTTTCGCAAGATGTTTTATGCCGTCTTTTGGAAAAATTGTGAAAAATATATCGAAATTTCTGCAAAGAGTCCCATAAAGCGTGAAAAAAGCCTCCACTATGGAGGCTTTTAACATCACTGGTCAGTATTTTTTGCAGTCCCTAAAGCTAAAAGCAATACTAAAATCAGTAATGCTTTTAAGCTTAAAGAAAGCCACAATGGATAAACCATAAAAATAACGGTTGCTATAAA
Source organism: Ruminococcus sp. (assembly GCA_017464765.1). GTDB lineage: Bacteria > Bacillota > Clostridia > Oscillospirales > Acutalibacteraceae > Ruminococcoides. The sequence continues at coordinate 24,223 of JAFTYK010000036.1, read as the reverse complement.
GTCTAAAAATACAAGTACAATAAAAAGCTTTATAACTGTCTTTGCACACTTTTTGTATATAAGAGTCGCAAGATACATCAAACAAATACAAGCAACCAGCGTTACTATAACTGTAACCATTCTAGTGTTATCAAGTTGCGGATCAGATACAGGTCTCAAAAATGCACAATCGGTCAAGCAAATTCGAAACACATAGCAGGCTTCAAAAACAAAGTCGACCAACTTTGATAAAAAAGCTTCGATATTTTTAAAACACTCTCCGATTAACATACACAAATTCATCAAAAAAGTGCTGACTAAATACAACATAAGCATAACAACACTTGCGTGTTGCCATATAGAAGCTTTAATTCTATTACTTTTCATAAATTTACCTCCTTTTATCTATCACCTTCTGTTTTTCTTTCTGAACAGCGGTGAAAACACGTCCAAAAAACAAACTTCTCAGTTCATCAACACAAACCACTAACCACACTAATGACCCGAAGATCATTAATGCAAAGAAAAATATCGACGCTATTCTCGTTCTTCTCTGCTCTTCGTTGTGTTCTTCAATGTCGTAAAATATCGTTTCATCGCTTCTTATATCCACAACATCACTTTCTACGTTCCAAAAAATAAAATCATCAATGGATATATTGTTATCTTGGATTGTAATCGTTACGGGGAGATTATCTACCGCTAATTTCTCATCAATTAGTGAAAGGTCTACTAAACGCAAATTCGATACTCTGTATGTATTATCATGGCTGTGCAAATCGATCCAATGCATACCTTTTCCATGACTGACTTTGTTGTACCATATTATCGTATCTTCTACTGTGTGGGTATCTTCGATAGCAACAGGTTGCAAACAGTAAAAAATATACAGCATAAGTAGAATCACCGCAACAAGTGGAACTACGCCACGCAATCTGTCACGGCGAACTAATTTCATTTTGCTTTTATCTTTATATTTCTTAAAAAATCTGTTCTTTTTCTTTGATTTAGGCATAAAAACACCCCGCTTTGCCTGCTTTAATTATAGCAAACTGAAAACGGGGTGTCTACGTTACGATAAAATTTGTACGTTTTTTGGTAAAAATAGTTTACTTCTCGCTCAAAGCTTCGTTGACCTTTTTTGCGTTTTTGCGCATGGTGAAGAAGTTAATAGAGTAGATAGCTACATATACAACGATGAATACTGGAGCTACAGAAAGTAAAATCTCTAAGAAATTATCAGCATAGCCGATAACCCAACAAGCGCCTACTGTAATAAAAAGACAACCGACACAGTGCAAAACTGTAGCCAAAAACATATTTAGTCTATCACTTTTAAATATAACTACAGAAAGCATACCGAAAAGCGCTGAGGCTATTGTCCAAACTAAAAACTCCATAACAACAGGGTTAAATCCGCCGATAGAAATCATACATATAAGTGTAACAGGGATACCAATACCGATACCTGTAAGAATCGCAATAATAAAATCTCTTAATTTCATAACAATACCTTCCTTTGTATTACAACTGATTCTTGAATTCTTTAAAATATTTTCTTGAGATTGTCAGAATTTCTTTACGGTTTTTAAGTCGCAGGGTGTAGTTTCCCGAAAACTCTGCTTGAACCGATTTTACGAAGTCAATATTGACTAGCGTACCCTTGTTAATCTGGGCAAATGACTCAGAGACTAGCATTTCCTTTAACTCGTAGAGCTTTTTCTTGGAGTCAAACGATTCTTCATCTGTGAAAACTTTTACCTTATTATCCGCTACTTCGACATATACAACCTCGCTCGGGTCAAATAAAAACTGTTCGTCTTCTTTGTAAAGCACGAGTTTTTTTGTTGCACCAACATTTCTGCTCTTTATAAACTCAAGCAGAACATCTACGTCAGGGCTACCGATTTCACCCCTTATAATAACCTCGGTTTCAGCATTTGAAACTGACTCAAATGTAACTTTCATTTTTCTACCTCTTTATGTTTTTTCGAGCCTATTATACAACATTACTCACTTGTTCTCAACAGTAAAAGTAAGAGGGTTATCAAACTGTCTTCTAAAATAAAAGTCCAGTTCCAGATTTTCTATATCATACACCACGCTCCACTGAGTCTCGTTTTCATAAGATACATCGCTCATGCACTTCGCCATATCTTCTCTGCTTAATGTATCCTCGCTCTTTTCCATAAGCTTTGCATAGCATTTGTGGGATTCCTCGTTGCCGATACCGAATTTTTCGCCCTCACTAAGATAATGGTTAGTAACAACAGGTGTATCGGTAATAATCATCTCATTATCTATGTACTCAACTACAACCGACCTACCGCTACTGTCACAAATGCTCAGGTGATGTGACCTTCCAATATCCGAGTGCATATCATACTGTTTTAAAAGAGTGATAGCTTCGTCAACATTTGCTGCCTTATCAAGGAGAAGTCTGATAGCTGTTGTAGTAGTTACATCGACCTTATCTGTGTTCTGTGATGTGAGTTCATCATCGCCGTTTATCAAATCAGCAACACAAAGACCCTTTTCGTTAATGCCGTCGAGCGGCACATAAACCGATGCAAGTGACATATATCTGTCTTTCATACTCTCAGGGACAAAATCCTCCCCAAAACCTAAGAAATCCAGCCATGTAGTAGAATATGACTCGTAGCCATTTTCAGGCTTAGTGTGGATAATCATCGCACGAGGATTTGCTCCTGTGTAATCGAAGTTGCGACCCATCACATATGAACTGTCTGAACTTTTCGTAGTAAGAGTACTGCAACCAAAATCAAAGCTAACTTCTTCTTTTTCAAGCTCTACAAAACCACCTGACATGAAAAACACTAAGTAATTTACTAAATCAGCCTGATTTTCTGCACCGCCCTTTGAGAGAAACTGTTCAAAACCGTAATCACCCTCATACTCCATATAGTATAGACCATCATTTAGTTTTTCGATACTGTTAGCGGCTTTGATTTTCTCACCGAAAACAGCCCCTAAAATTGAAGCTAATGCGATAAACAAAACTAATACTATTGATATTGTAATTAACATAATTTTGGTTGACTTTTTCATCGTGAGTACCCCTCTTACTAAAATTACTGGTCCTTGTTCTTATCCATAATCAATGCCATACCCGAACCTACAACACCGATACCGAGCATCATAATCGCGGTCTGTGTATCAATCTCGTTCATAATAGAAAGTGCTACTACCGCAACTCCCATAGCGAGTGTAACAGCCTTAAAAATAAGCTTTACTAAACCCTTAATATTGTTCCCTTTCATTTTCATAACCTCCAAAATGTTTTCTGTTCGTTTGAACTGTCCACAGTATATGATAAAATCTCCGTTTTGTATCGCATTTTCAAGTGAGTGGTTAAAAATCAGCCTCAAGTTGCAAAAATAAGCGGTCAAAATCCATTTATGCCCACAAAAACACCAAAATCCCCCTAAAATTTAACATTTTTAAAAAATCACCTAGCGTAAGGTATTGCTTGTTACGTAGGGTAATACGCTAAAATGAAGCCATCAAAGGAGGAAAACACAATGAAAAATGCAAAAACAAACAACATCAAAAAAGTATTATTATTTACTCTTTCACTTTTGCCTGTCGCTATCATAGGAGGTATATGTACAGCTATCTATCAGCTGGACACATTATCAAAAGATATGGTTGACCAGGCTATGAGTCAGATAGGAAGTGTCGAGATTCTTATCGCTATCACAGCTCTACAAACTGTTTTGTACGCTTTGGTGTGTGGTTTTATCGGTTACATAATCACAAACAAGGTCGGACTATATAAACCATTTAAACTAAAAAAGAAAAGTGTTTTCAGTTCATTAGCATTCGGAGCTTTTATGGGTGTACTTTTGGTCATTGACCATTTTTTAAGCGGTGCGCTATACCCTGAAATCCAGACTGTAAACATAAGTTCTTTCTCTTTAGCAGGTATAACGGCATCTGTGCTTTACGGCGGTATAATCGAAGAGGTTATGCTCAGACTTTTCTTTATGTCGCTCGTTGCTCTCATCATCTGGAAACTGTTTTTTAGAAAATATGAAAGTAACAACATTCCGCAGAAGGCTTACATCATCTCAAACATAATAGCCGCTCTTGTCTTTTCAGCAGGACATCTTCCTGCAACAATAGTTATGTTCGGCGAGTTGACTCCATTTCTTATTATCAGATGTTTTGCGTTAAACGGTATCGCGGGTTATCTTTTCGGCGAGCTTTTCAGAAAGTACGGTATTGGATACGCTATGATCGCTCATGCCTTCGCTCATATAACCAAATTTATAATCTTCGCAATTTTTATTTAAATGTATGTGTACATTAAAACGGCTGTCCTACACAGCCGTTTTATTTTTACATAATCTTGACAGCAAATACAGCAGATGATAAAATATACACGTCTACAATGAGTAAACCCTTTTAGTATTATTTAAGGAGGTTCATTATGAAAAAACTATTATCCGTTGCACTTATTTTCACTTTAGTATTATCTATGACTGTTATGTCAGCTTTCCCAACAACTGCTACTACTGTCGATGTCAAAGAAATCAGCAAAAATGCTTACAATTCACTTGAAAACGCTTTATCTGAACTCGAAATCACTCCTGCTGTAAAGCCTGAAATCGCTACGACTTCTGCTCGTACTTTCAGCGTTTCAAAAGAAGCAGGTATCAGCTTTGATGAAGTTGACGGCTATGTTTACGGTTATGTAGGCGATAGCGACGACGATGGATTTGTTTCGGTTATGGACGCAACCGCTATTCAGTTGCATCTTGCGCAGACACAGATTATTAGTGCTGTTTCATGTAAAATGTCTGATGTTGATATGGACAATCAGGCAACCATTATGGACGCAACCGCTATTCAGCTTCATTTAGCCAGTATTCAGGAATACGAGTATATAAACCACGTTCTTTATTCTCCTTATGATGACTTCAACCCGCTTCTTGATACTTTTGATGATATCGCACAGTACATCAAAGAAAACGGATTCGCCGGTGAAGATGAAAACTCTTACTATATGTTCAATTACGAAGAGTATGAAAACGATAATGTGTACTATTCATTAGATTATTATGAAGATTACGATGTTATCTCTGTTTACACCAGCACTTACATTGCAGAAAACGATGCATATATTGACACTACAATGAACATTACCCGTGGAAATATGATTTTCGACTATTACTCAGATATGTATAGTGACTCAGACATTTTCTACAAATGGACCGGTTTTGGCGAAATAGTTGACATTACTGATGACTTTGAAACCACAACTGACCTCGTTTGTGAGGAATTCGAAACAGCTTATAACATCCCTGAATCAGACATAACAGAATCACTCAGCTTAATGCCTCTAACCAATATAGTTGTTATCGATTCGTTTGTGTGCTATGATGTCCCATGCAGTGCTTTTGACCTCGTTTACGATGTTCAGTCACTGATTAAATGATATAACTTTTAAGGCTCCTCTTGGAGCCTTTTATTTTTTGCGATAAAAAATCGCCATTGAATAGAAAAGATAATTTTTAGCCATCGAATTACGTTAATTTATCTTACTATTTCCTCTCTTTGGATACTCCTACAAAAAGCCGTAAAAAATTCTGTTTATAATGTTTATGGAATTATTCCACGCTTTTCTGTATACTTAAAATGTAGTATTGTAAGGTGGTGTACCAAACCGCCCTTCAAACGTCTATCATCTATTTTTCAGGAGGAAGTTATGAAGAAACTTATATCTCTTGCACTCTCCATTTTGATGATAATCTGCTCTGTAGCAGTATTACCATCATCAGCAGAAGAAGTAGCTACTTTCAAAGAGGGTGATACCCTCTATATGAAGGTTCTCTCCCCTGCTGATTGGGAATCTTTCGGTGCAATTATGTATGCAAACTTTACTCAGTACAGTCGCGAAGATAACGGCGGTGTTTCCGTTATTATCGCTGATGCTGACAAGTCTAAGTACGACCCACGCACAGGCGTTACTTACGACGAAGCAAAAGGTATATACAAATACACCGTCACTAAAGAAGATGAAGGTGCGACGGTTATGCGTTTTTGGAGAGGAAACGACATAAAGCTTTGGAACTGTTCAATCGCACTCACCGCTGAAGATTACAAAAACGGCTACAATATGGTAACCGTAGACGGCGGTGCAGTTTGGGACGATGCAGGTGAAAAGCTCACCCACTACGACTTTGATGTTGATTTGTCTTTAGAGTTTTCTGCAACAGAAGGTGAAATCGGCGACACATTCACCGCTTTGATTAGCTTAAATGAAGCTGAAAATATAAACTACGCTTACACCATCACAGCAAACTCAGTAGTAGTAAGTAATAGTAAATCATACACATTCACCGCTACCGAAAACGGTGCTATAGGTATTACCGCTACCGTCGTAGCCACTGATAAGGACGGCAACAAGCTTGGTGAAAACAGTGCAATCGGCACAATTATGATTGGTATGCCTAATGTTACAGCAGGTGTCACAAACGGACTTTTCGCTCACGCATACAGCGGTGACTCTAAAGAAAGTGAAGCGTGGGTTAAGTGGTATGATAAAGATGGAGCGAAATATCTTTTGATGCCTACTTGTACAAATGAAAAACAAATCGAAATTTATAACGCTTACTCCACACAATCTACAATAAACGGTGTTACAATCGAGCCATACGCAATAGGCGTTGTACCATACGAAGAAAACAAAGAATACACAATCTCTGCTAACAACAAAAACTATAAGCTTGTTATTAAACGTTCAAGCGCTGAGGCTGCTGTCTTTATCAACAATCCTGCTGATTTTGACGGTGCTGACCTGTGGACTTACCTCACGGATGACAAGGAAAACTACGCTTCTGCTACAGGTGCTATCCTTGACGATGAGGGTAATATTGATAACACATCTGTCAAAAAGATTAAAGGCAGGGGTAATACTTCCTGGGATGCCGCTAAAAAAGGATTTAATATCAACTACAATTCTGCTGTATCCTTGGACGGTATGCAAAAGTGCAAAAAGTTCTCCATTATCTCAAACTTCCAGGACCCTGCACTTGCAAGAAACAGAATCTTATACGACCTCGCTGACGAAATCGGTGTACCTTACGCTTCCGACTCAAGATTCACTGAAATCTACATCAACGGTGCATACATCGGCAACTATATGATGTGTGAAAAAGTTGATGTCGGCAAGAATACTCTTATCCCTGATGTTGACGAAGAAGATTACTTAAACTACATATCAGGCGAGCAAGCTGACTTCTCGTTCGTTTGTGAAATTGATAATGCCCCATCAGCTGATGATTTTACCATCACGATGACAAATGGTAATAGAATCACAATGAAATCTCCTGAGCTTTCAAATAGCGACGAGGGTTACCGCGAAGTAAGTAACTACATCAAAAACAAGTACGATACAATGTGGAACAAAATCACTTCAAACGCAAGTGATGTAGACGACTACATTGACATTGAGTCACTGGCACAGGTTTATCTCATCAATGAGTTTGGTAAGAACTGGGACGCTGGTGTTGGTAGCTTCTACTTTGTATATAAACCTGACGAAGACGGTCACTACAAGTTCTTTGCTTCACCTGTATGGGACTACGACAACTCGCTCGGTAATGCTAACGGTGTTTCAAGTGAGCTGAGAAATTTAGGTATCAACGACTATACTCAACCTACAGGTTGGTTTGCTAAACTTAAGGGCAAAAACAGTAGTTCTCATATTTTGACCGAATCTACTAAATCGTGTGACGCATTTAACGAAATGGTTCCAACCGTTTGGTTTGAACAGTTCATTCCTGCTCTCCAAAACAAATTGAATGGCGAAAATCTCGCTGATACAGAGCTATATTCAAGTGATGTTTATCTGAATTTCCTCACAAAGAGTGCTGATATGAACTATATCCGTTGGAATATGGTAACTGATACCGGCTGGATTGCTAACCATACATCGCTCACTCAGTCTTCTGCAACTTATACATACAACGAGCATAATCAGGTAACAAGTGTTGAGTACAAGCAGGACTCAAGTGCTACAAAATACACAAAGTACAGCTTTGCTGATGAGTTCAAATATATGATTGACTGGGCAAATTCCCGTGCAGCATGGTTATCAAATGAGTATTTCGATTCATACACACCAAGCGAGATTGTTCCAGACCCTGAACCTGACCCGGATCCAGAGCCAGATCCTGAACCTGACCCTGAACCACAGCTTGATTTAACTAACGCTATCGCAGCTTGGCAGTTCGATCCAAATGGCAAGGTAGCTGAAGAAAAGCTCACTGAATACGGCACAGGCGATGACGGATACAAGGCTACTACAGGTAACGGTAAACTTATCGGCACTATCGACGGCACAAATATGCGTTCACTTGAGTGGTCTGTTGCAGAATACGGCACAAATGGTCTTAATATGGTTCCTATTATGCCTGCAGGTTCGAAAAACCTCTGGGGCGCACCATACGTTCAGTTCGAAATTTCAACAAAAGACTATTCTGATATTTACTTTACTGCATATATGGCAGGTTCAAAGAAATGTCCTGCTTCCTGGAAGATGCAGTACAGCTTAGATGGTGAAACTTTCACTGATATCGAAAATGCTGTGGCTACCATTGAGTCTTCGAAACGTAAGCTGATGACACCTTATCTCCACAATGTGGCTCTTCCATCTGCAATTAACAATCAGGAGAAAGTTATCCTCAGACTTGTTCCTGTATCAAACACTACAGTAAACGGTGGTACTACCGAAGACGATCCTACAGGCGGTGAGCTTGCGCTCAATAACATTCTTATCAGTGGTACTAAATCAAGTACTCCTCTTTTAGGCGATGTTGACAAAGACGGTCTGGTTACTGTTATGGATGCAACTTGTACCCAGCGTTTCCTCGTACACAAATACACAATCGATGAAACTGATACTTGGAGAGCTGATGTTGACAAAAACGGTGACATCACTATTATGGACGCTACTCTCATTCAGCGCCTGATTGCAAGTATCATAGAAGAATTTTAGAACACTAATTTTCTCAGCCCTATCATAAGGTAGGGCTGAGTTTGAGAGGATTGATAAATATGAAAAAACTATTGAGTCTGTTACTCACAGTAATGATTATCGCAGGTACTCTATCCTTAGGTATAATCACAGGCTGTGCTGAAACAGCTGCCACACCAAGCGGTGACGTACAGGTAACTGTAGCTACAACTGCCGCTTTATACGCTCACGCATACAATGGCGAAGACACCGAAGCATGGGTAAAATGGTATGAAAAGGACGACAAAATGTACTTCTTTATGCCAACAGCCACAAACGCTGACACTATTGAAATTTACAACGCTTTTACAACTGACGCTGTATTAAACGGTGTTACAATTCCATCAGGCAATTCAGCTGATGTAAATTACAAAGAAGATACACAGTACAGTGTTAGTGTAAACGGCAAAGATTACAGCCTTATCATTATGCGTTCAAGCGCTGAAGGTGCTATGTTTATAAACAACCCTTCAGATTTTGACGGTATGAATCTTTGGGATTACCTCACCGAAGATAAGTCAAACGATGCTAAAGCAACAGGCGCAATCTTAGATGATGAAGGTAACATCGATAACACTTCTGTCAAGAAAATCAAGGGCAGAGGCAATACTTCCTGGGACGCTGACAAAAAGGGATTCAACGTAACATACGAAGATGCTGTTGAAATCGGTTCAATGCAGAAATGCAAGAAATTTTCTCTTATTTCTAACTTCCAGGACGCTTCTTTAACCAGAAACAGACTTCTCTACGATTTAGCGGACGAAATCGGTGTTCCTTATGCTTCTGACTCTCGTTTTGTTGAGTTCTACGTAAACGGTGAATACTTAGGCAACTATCAGGCTTGTGAAAAAGTTGATGTTGGTAAGAACACTCTTATGCCTGATATTGATGACGAAGACTATCTTAACTATCTTGATGACACACAGAAAAACTTTGAATTCGTTTGCGAAATCGATTCCAACCCTGATAGTGATGATTTTACAGTAAAGGCCGGCAACGGCAACAACCTCACAATGAAAGCACCTGAGCTTGAAAAGGGTGAAACAGGCTACGCAAAAGTCCAGAGCTTCATTAAATCCAAATATGATTTAATGTTCAAACGTATGACAGAAAACCATGAGCTTGTTGACGGATATATCGATATTGAATCACTCGCACAGGTTTATCTTATCAATGAACTTGGTAAAAACTGGGACGCAGGTGCAGGAAGCTTCTTCCTCGTTTACAAACCTGATGAAGACGGTAAATATAAATTCTACGCTTCACCTGTATGGGATTATGACAACTCTCTTGGTAACGCTCAAGGCGTCGAGGGTGACCTTGACAGACTCGGTATCGACGACTACGAAGAGCCTACAGGTTGGTTTGCAAAGCATAAAAACGGCTATCGCGGACCTAACTTCTTAAAAGAAGCAGTCGCAAATTGCGATGCACTAAACGAAATGATTCCAAAAGTTTGGTTTGAACAGTTTGTTCCTGCTATCGAGAAAAAACTCAACGGCGAAAGCTTAAATAACACAGAGCTTTACTCAAGTGATGTTTATTTAAACTATCTCACAAAAAGTGCTAAAATGAACTTCATCCGCTGGGACATTGTTCAGGAGCCTCAGTGGATTGCTGACCATACACAGCTTAAGAAGTGTCACGCTACTTACAAATATAATGATGAGGGTAACATTATCGACCTTGTTTACAGTCAGGACAAGAGCTACACATCATATGATAAGTATGTTTTCGAGGCTGAGTATCAGTATATGATTGATTGGACTAACTCAAGAGTTGCTTGGATGTCAAGTCAGTATATCGACGACTACAAACCACTCTCAACTGTTAAGGGTGACGCTGATTTAGACGGCGTTGTTTCAGTAATGGACGCTACTGAAATTCAGCTACACCTCGCTTCTCTCACAACAATGAGCGATTATGCTATCGCGCTCGCTGACGTTGACGAAGATAATGTTATGTCTGTTATGGACGCTACCGAAATTCAGCTTTTCTTAGCTCAGATGGTAGACGAATTATAATTTCATAAAACCGCAAAAACCGACTGAAACTGATGTTTTGGTCGGTTTTTCTATTGACCTGAAACTTCAAAAGCGGTATAGTATAAAAAGAAATTTTTCGGGGGAACAAGATGATTATAGATACACACGTTCACATCGGTACGATGCTCAATTTTGATATGAGAGAAGAACATATAACATATATGATGCAAAAGTACGATATTGACCACTGTATTGTGTCAAATAGCGAATGTGCTACCCACGACCACAATCAAAATCCTATTCCAAAAGAGTATCTTAAATCTCACGTTGATACAAACGAACGCGTGATAGATTTCGCCAGAAAAAACAATGGAAAAATCTCAGTTGCTTTGTGGGTTAATCCGTACGAAGAGGTATCTACAATAAAACCGTTAATCCAAAATAATCGTGACATAGTTAAAGCGATAAAATTTCACCCGTTTCATTCAAATTTAAGATTTGACAGCGAAAAAATCCAGAACTACATCAGACTTGCAAATGAGTACACACTCCCTGTTGTAACCCACACGGGCGACGGCGAATGTGACGATGTTAAGCTCGTTTACGAAATGGCTGTAAAGTACCCTGATATTAACTTTGTTATGGTACACATGGGTCTTGGTACAGATAACAAAGAAGCTATCGATTTAATTTCAAAGCTTCCTAACCTTTATGGCGATACAACATGGGTAAGTATAGAAAGCGCCCTGAGATTTTTAAAAATTTGCGGTGATGAAAAAATCGTTTTCGGCTCTGATGCTCCAATTGATGGAAAAGACACTTATCTGGATAACGGAAAAGGTGACCGCAGTCTTTATCAGGCATACTTTAACGAGTTCAAAGATATGGTATCGAAAGAAACCTACGATAAAATTATGTACCAAAACGCAATGAAACTATTTAGCATAAAGGATATCTGATGAAACGCTTATTTTCATTATTAATTACACTGTCTATAATTATTACGCTTTGTGGTTGTTCTGACTCCTCTTTTTCCGGGATAAATGACACAGAAACCGAAGATACACCTGATTATATGGCAGTAACCCAAATCAACCACTGTGCTGTTGAGCCTGACGACAAGCTTCATATGACAGACCAAGACGAGCAGTACTACGAAAAGCTGATGAATGCTGTATTAAATCGAAACAATATGGTACAGCTTAGTATTGATGAAACTAAAAATACTTACTATATCGATTTGCTAAAACAAAGTCCGTACTACTTTTTTCTCAGTAACTGCACTATAAAAGACGACACCATTCATCTGTCCTACGAATATCCAAAAACAAAACAGGACGAGATGCTTCAGTTTATCGACTCAGCTTTTCTTGAGATAGTTAATTCAAACTGTAGCAAAGAAGACAACACTCTCGACAAAATACTCAATGTCCACGGTGCGGTAGCAAGGTATATGACCTATGACCATCAGCGCAAAACGGACAAACAACTTGACTCACCCCTATTCCAATATCCGGACGATGAAATATACAAGGCACTGCGCAATAAGAAAAGTGTATGCTATGGTTTTGCCTACACGTTGAGATTTGCACTCTTGCAACTTGATATTGACTGCTTCTGTGTTTATGGTCCGTGCCACGCAAGAGGCGAGGGACATATGTGGAATATTTTCAAATATAACGATAAATTCTACACCTGTGACAGTGCTTGGGATCGCTCAGACGAAGACTACGCCCGTCTTTATCACTTTGGAAAAACCGATAAAGAACGTGAAGTTGATACTTTAAAGCGAACAAATTTTTCATCGACTTTCTTCGAAGAATACGGGAAAGTCGAATGTATCGACGAAACATTCAAAATATTCAGAAATATTGAACGTTATACATACATCAATCCACACACCTACTACTGCGTAGACTTTGACTCAAACGAATATGTTTTTAATACACAAACACTTACGATGAAATAAAAAAAGGCAGTTTTAAAACTGCCTTTTTTGTATATCACTTTTGTTCTCTTTTGTAACGGAAAAGTGTGTTTTCAGCCCACTCACGGTCAATTTTGATGAAGCCTGAGAGCTTTTTGTCGTTTTGACCGACCTTTTCTACTATTTGTACGGATTTTGCGTAAACCTCAAGTCTTGCTGACTGAACATACGGCTCGTGGTTTTCTCCAACGAAAAAAGTAAATCCCATTGTATTAGTTTCGCGGTTATACATCGAAAGGTAACCCTCTTCTACGCGTTGAAGATTGTGCTTTTTTGCTACAGTTTCGCTGATAGCAAGCTTTGTAAGTTCAACCGCCATATCGTCAAGTCCTGACTCAAATATAAAAACTTTCTCTTTAAAAGAGTTGAAGTCAGGTGTGATTCGCTTGATAATCCCTTTCAGATTGCGATAGTCTTCCTCAAGCGACCTGTCCTCAAGCTGAAAACGGTCTATCTGCGGAATAAGGTAGATCATGAATCTGCGCTGCATATCATTGTATAAAAGAGGATAGGTAAATCTTCCCTCGTAGCCACAGTTCTCACATTTCCAGCGAAGAAGCTTTTCCGAAAGCAAATCCTCCCGAAATTGCGGATCATTTGTCGCATTGATGCTTGTATAAACATGTGTTGAAGTTATCTCGCTGCAATTAGGACACGCAAATTCCTTTGAAATTACATTAGACATAACCGCACCTACCTTTCTACTGTTTCATTATAACATTACATCTCAATAATGCAAGAAAAATAGTAGTTGATTTTAGTCATTGTTTCTGCGATAATATATCCATAACCCAGTTTAATGGAGGAATTCTTATGGATATTAAAAACGATATTATGTCAGGCGTAAAGCTTGCTGCCGATGCTGCTACCGATATAGCTCAGGCTCTGGTCGAAAAATCCCGCCTTAAGGCTAAGGCTAACCGCATTAAACAGGTCATCAAAAGTGACTCTGAACTGAGAAACCAGGCATACATTGAACTTGGAAGATTTTTCTACGAAAATCTCAGAAATGACGCAAATGACGAGTGTGAATCTCTTTGCGTCGTAGTTGATAAAACCACCAAAAGAATTGACAAAGCAAGCCGTAAGTATCTTGAACTCATCAGTAACTCAAGCGACATCAAGCTTACAAGTGAAAATACCGAGAAACTCAAGAAAAAAGTTTCTGAAAAAGCTGATAAAATTAAAGATACAACCGGTGAAAAGGTTAAGGACATAAAAGAAAAAGCAAAAGAAAAAGCTACTGATTTTGGCGAAAAAGCGAAAATCAAGGCTCAGGACATTTCCTCAAAAGCTAGGGAAACCGTAGCTGACATCTCCGATAAAGCCAAGGACAAGGTTGAGGACTTCAAGGCTTTCATCGCTCCTGACGAAGACATCGAAGAATTTATTGAAAACGACGATATTCTGGAAGATGCTGTAACAGCGAGTGAAACCGAAGAAGTCGAAGAAAAAGCAGCTCAAACCCTTACCGAAGAGGACGAAGAATCTCCTGACGAATTTGAATTTTAATCACTGAGTACAAAGCTTTTAAATCTCAATGTAATCGAGGTTAAAAAGGCGTGATATTATGATAACTCCTAATTAACAAAACTAAAGGCGTACCGTTTGGTACGCCTTTTTCTTATGCATTTACTTTTTAGTAGTTTCGATTTCTGCTGCTTCTTTTTTCTTCTTCATTTTTGAAGAAATAATACAAATCGCAACAAACACAGCAATGCTAAGCAGTGTAGCGGTTACTCCAAGGGTGAATCCCGGTGGGCAGTACTTGAGCTTAATATCGTGGTGGCCTTTATCAAGCTTGAATGCAACCAGCGCATCACATACAGGAGTAATTTCCACTTCCTCGCCGTCAACATAGGCTTTCCAACCCTTATCATACGAAACGGAAGTATAGAAAAGACCATCTTCTTTTACATCAATTGTACCTTCGATAAGGGTATCAGTAGATTTAGTGCAGTTTAACACGCTTTCCATAAGCTTTTCTCTACCCTGCTCAAACACTTCCTGATTAAACATATTACAGTAAACATGAGCGCTACCCACTGATGCGTCTTCAAGGTCAGAATAAACAGACAGCTTGTCGCCTTCATCTACTGTACCGAAAGTCATAATGTACGGACGCTTAACGTAGTTGTTGATGAGAGTCTGGTCATTGATTTTCAGCTCACATCTTTCACTCTCACCACACTGATAATATGCACAAGCAACGCCATCGCGAGGGGCTGTATAGTTGAATTTGAAGTGTGGAGTTTGGGACTCGTCTTTGAGTTCGAAAGAATAGTAACCGTAGCTGTTTTTAGAAACTGAAAAAGTCTCTTTATCAGTATGTCCCTGAGTAACTACATCGAGCGGTTCATAAATATCGCCGTCAATACCTGTAGCCAAACGGAAAATCTGGTTCTGGTTATCGAAAGGATTGATGCTTGCATAATCAACATCAAACTCCAGCAAATCTTCGTTTACCATGAATCCTTGCGGAACATACTTGGTATTTTTGAGTACTTTTACATTTCCAGACTGATAAACTAAGAGGTTGTTCTCGTGGTCAAGATAGTATCCGTAAGGAGAAATCAGATATTTGATGTTGAGCATCAGATTAGTAAACGGAGAACTCTCGATATAGGTGTATCTGTTACTGGTTACCCAACCACAGATACCGAATTTCTCCATATATGCTGTTACGTCAGCGTTAACAACCGAGCTAAACATGGAGATACCATTAATACCGATAAGCGCAGTATCATTTAGAGTGTGGTATTTGGTAAGCTCTGTATGGAAAAGATCCTCGTTTCCATACTCTTGTCTGTCAATGTATTCAACACATTTAGCTGTGTTATCAGTGCCGAGCGGATATGATGTTGTAGTAGTTACACCAACTGTTTTAACACCGATATAAGTAGTACAAGCTCCCTCAGCAAGACAGATTATGAATAAAGCAAGTGCAACTGCTTCTTTCGGTACGGTTTTTACAAGATAAAGCAATACCCACGCAAGAACCAATACTGCAATAAACGCAGTGCCGATAATAATCTTTTTATCCTGATATTTGCTCGCCATAAAAATGAGCAAGCCTACAAGAACAGCCGCAATCAGAATATTTGCAAATTTAACCTTGTCAATATGCATAAACATCCTGTATGCCATCACAAGTAAAACGAATGAGAATAAGAACGCAAATCTGTACGGAATCATATTCGGGAAGTGGAAACCGTGCCAGATATAGTCTAAGTGACGAATAATAAAACTTAATGCAAAAAACAGCAGCAGCACACCGCCTGCTATTCTCTCACGTTTCTTGATTTGCTTGCAGGTAAAGAACATTGCTCCAAACACTAACGCGATAACACCGCAGTAAATGTTAGGAAGACCTTCCTTTTCTGTCGGTGGAACAAAAGCAAGTGTGTTCGAGAAAACTTCAGCTAGTGCCTGCATTGTACCTTTAAAATCGGCTGTGTCACCGATGTTGATGGCGTATTTTGCAGGGAACTTATCCCCAAGTGAACTCGAAGCTTTCAGCGCTATTGCAGCAGGAACCGTTAGTATTGCTGACATTGAAAGTGCAAGCGCAGAAAAGCCTGCCATTTTGAGAAAATCTTTGAATAAAGTTTTGAGATTCTTAAACTCAATAATGCAATATACAATACAGGTAAGCAGTACAAATATGCATGTAAATAAGCCAATATAGTAGTTAGCTAGCACAGAAAGAGCAAGAGAAATAACATAAAGCTTGAATTTTCCTTCTCTAAGTAAGGCTACCGTACCCGCAACGACAAGAGGTAAAAGAGCAACAGTATCAAGCCAGATAATGTTCCAGTAGTAGCCCATCATAAATGCGCATAAGCCGTACATCGTACCAAAAACCGCTACGGAAATATCGCGTTTTTGGAAAGTGATGCGTAAGAAATGAGCGAAAAACAGTCCCGCAAAACCAAGCTTAGCACAGGTTATAACTGTGAGAAACTCTCTTAAATACTCGGCTGGAACGAAAACAGACAGGAAATTCAGCGGACTTGCAAGATAGTATGCCATCAATGCAAGATAGTTCGCACCGCCACCGGATTTCCAAGTCCACAAAAGCGAACCGCCTTCCTGGAGCTTGTCCTGAAAATCAACTAAAAACGGATAATACTGATGCCACAAATCAGTAGCCAGAATCTGCTGGTCACCAAATGGCGAAACCTTCGCAAATGCAAAGGTAACGTACATAAACACAAACGGAACTAAAAACGCTACAAAAAACCACAGGTTTCTCATAAAAAAGTTTTTACTTTCGCTAGGGTCTATGACGTTAGTCCACTTAGGCTTCTTGTTTACAATGGTTTTAATCTTATTTTTAGCCATAGCTTCTCCTCCACATAGTAATACATTATTAATTCTACCACAAATTTTCATAAGGTAAACCCTATTTTTAAAAATTTACAAATTATTATTAGAAAAATTTGTTTATAGATAGACTTTTTTCGATATAGTTGATATAATTAAAGTTAATTAGAGTAAATCCTGACGGATTCACAAGTATTTTAACAACAAGTGAGCGAAAATGATCCCTCGAAAATCTGATTCGGATATACTTCACTCACTCTAACGAGGTGATTGATATGAAAACTATAGATATTGTTGTTCCTTGCTATAACGAGGAGGAAGTCCTTCCTCTTTTCGTAAAGGAAACTAACGAAGTCATCGATACCATTCCTGACTACAGCTTTCGATATATTTTTGTTGACGATGGCTCTAAGGACAAGACCTTGCAGGTTCTTAAGACTCTTGCTTCCCGTTTTCCTAATGTAAAATACATTTCTTTCTCACGAAATTTCGGCAAAGAATCCGCTATGTACGCAGGACTTAAGAACTGTGATGCTGACTATGTTATCGTTATGGACGCTGACCTTCAGCACCCTCCTAAGATGTTCCCTAAAATGATTGAGGGAATCGAAGAAGGTAACGACTGCTGCGCACTTTATCGTGCAAAACAGACAGGCGAAAGCAAAATCAGACAGTTTGTGTCAAAGATTTTCTTCTCTTTCCAGAACAACATTTCCGATGTTAAAATGCCTGAAGGCGCGGTTGACTACCGTATTATGTCTAGAAAAATGGTCAACGCTATTATGGAACTTTCCGAGGTTCAGCGTTTTTCAAAGGGCATTTTCTGTTGGGTAGGTTTCAAAACAAAGTGGGTTGAATACGAAAATGTCGAAAGAACCGTCGGCACTACAAAATGGAACCTCTGGGGACTTTTCAAATATGCTTTAGATGGTATCACCGCTTTCTCGGTTACTCCACTTCGAGTTATTGCGGTTATGGGATTTGTTATCTCACTTCTCGCCTTCATCTACATTATTGTTACTTTAATCCAGACTCTGTGTTTCGGTATTGATGTTCCCGGTTATGTTACAACTTTATGTGCTACCTTGTTTATGGGCGGTATTGTTGAACTTTCTATCGGTATTTTAGGCGAATATGTTGGCAGAATCTATATGGAAACAAAGCATCGCCCTATCTATATCGCTCAGGAAACTAACCTTGATGAGGAAAATGATTTAATCTAAAATTAGAAAAGCGTGCTTTTTGTACGCTTTTTTATATGGAGGATATTATGATTAAGAAAATCTGGGATAAATTCCACGAATTCATAATGTATATGATATTCGGAGTAGGTACAACGGTCGTATCGTGGGCTTCTTTTGCGTTATTTACTAAAATTGTGCCGACTTTCACCGTCGTTGGTATCACAGTCGACCACACAACTTCAGCTAATGTACTTTCGTGGGTATGCGCTGTTATTTTCGCTTATGTTACAAACAAGCTGTGGGTTTTCGAAAGCAAATCATGGCATCCAAGCGTTGCATTCAAGGAATTCTTACTGTTTGTATCATCACGACTTGCAACAGGAGTTATCGAATGGGTAGGACTGCCGATTCTGATGGCTATCGGCTTTGACCAATCTATTTTGGCAATCGAGGGTATGCTCGCTAAAATCCTCGTCAGCGTTATCGTAATTATCTTAAATTACGTATTTTCTAAGCTCTTTATTTTCAAACGCAAGAAAACTATCAAAGAAATAACCGAGGACGAGAAAAAGCCTACAGATGAAATCATTGAAGACATTTTAGACGATATTCATAATAAATAATACTATAGAATTTAAGGCGTACCGTGTGATCGGTACGCCCTTTTGTTTTTTATTTAGTTTATTCTTCTAGTTGAGCCAATTTCATCTGGATAGCAGTCGCATCTAAACCGGACACTTGAGTATCTTTATCAACATCCCCGTAGATTAGTAACTTTTCAGGAATAGTGGAAAGTCCTGCTTTGTATCGCTGAATAGCTGTTGCGTCCATTACTGACAATGTAGTATCACCATCGACATCGCCAATAACAGGTGTAAAATCACCGTGTTCAAGAGGTGACTCCCACCAACTCCACTGAGCTGTTACATCTGTATTTTCAATAGCATTCATAACATCGAAGATAGTAAGCTCCATTCTTGTAGCTATATCATCAACAATAGCCTGGTCTTCTTTTCCGCTATATATTCTGGCGTTTTCCAATGTGTCTGTCAGAAATTCTTCGAAAATATCCTGTGCTGTAGTTGTTTTTGGAATATAAGAGCCAACTACGTTACCTATAGATGTAATGTGAAGCTCTGGACCGAAATCAGAAAGACCTGTACCCTGATTTCTCCAATATGCGCAATAGTATATGATACTTTCAGGGGAATCAAAGTTTGATCCATCACAATAAGCGGTATCTCCTAACACGGTTTTATCAAATAGGAGATTATATGTCTGCTCCCCTCTTTCGTTAGAAAAAATCACAGCGTACAGCTTATCATCTTCAAGCACTATACCATTGTCATCAAGACTATATGTCCAGATACCGTCTTTGTCTTCATCTGTACATTTTTCTTTTCTTGATTGCCAGTTAAAAAACGGCTTTCCACCATATTCCCAGATATGGCAGTAGATTTTTTCATAAGGCTCGTCAAAGTGGCTTGCGGTATTTGCATCAAAATGAATGACATTCTGAGTTTCACTTACTGAATCTTCAGCAGAAACAGAAGCCATCGCTACGCTTAGTAAAAATACAAGAACAAGAAATAAAGAAATAAATTTTTTCATAAATAAACCCTCCATAAAATACTACACAAGTTGTGCAAGTATTAGCTGAATTTCTGTCGCATCTAAAACGGAAACTTTCGCATCTTTATCAACATCACCAAAGACCAGTAACTTTTCAGGAATAGTAAAAATCTCTGCTTTATATTGCTGAATCAATGTTGCGTCCATTATTGATAGTGTAGTATCACCATCAACATCACCTAAAGCCGGTGTGAACTTGCCATATTCTAGAGTCGACTCCCACCAACTCCATTCAACTTTAACATTTGTGTTATCAATAGCCTCAAGAGCATCGTAGATTGTAAGTTCAATTTGTAAACCTAAATCATCGACCAAAGGCTGGTCGTCTTTTCCGCTATATACTCTGGCATTTTCCAATTTGTTGATAAGAAAATCTTCGAATAATTTCTGCTGGGTTTTCGTGTTTGGAATACAAGTTCCAACCACATTACCAATAGAACTAATATAAAGTGTCGGACCAAAATCATAAAGCCCTCTGCCCTGATTTCTCCAATATGCAAAATAATACTCGGTTTCTTCAGGAGAGTCATAATATGTTCCGTCACAGTAAGCGGTATCTCCTAACACAGTTGTATCAAACAGGATATCGTATACCGTTTTTCCGTTCTCGTTGGAAAAGATAACAGCGTACAATTTTCCATCTTCGAGTTCTATGCCGTTTTTATCCAAATCATATGTCCAGATTCCGTCTTTGTCTTCATCTGTGCAAAGCTCTCTAATACTTTGCCAGCGATAAAAAGATTCACCCTCATACTCCCAGATATGGCAGTAGATTCTTTCGAATTTGTAGACCCAGAAAGGTGCCACTGTATTTGCATCGAAATGTAACACGTTTTCAGATTTGATTTCTTTAGCAGAAACCGACACCGCTACTACTGAAAATATGATTAAAAACACTAATATAAACGATAATAATCTTTTCATAGATAACCCTCCTTTTTAAGCTCAACTATACTATACAAAAGTTTTTTGTAGATTGTGTGAAGAAAAAACAGCGGGTAGAAAATCCTCCCCGCTGTTTGCGTAATTCTTACAATATGAAATTGTAAAAGCTCGGTGGCTCGGGCTTAGTGTCACGTTTCGCTCACCTCGCATCTTTTTAAAATATCTACTGCTCCTCTGTCTCTTGCTAAAATCAATGAATAAATTTTATCCTTGATTTTTTAACGCAAGACCTCGATCGCTTTGAAATTTTAAAAGCTCGGTGGCTCAACGCTTCTATTAATCAGTATCCAACTTAAGCACAGCCATAAACGCTTCCTGCGGCACTTCGACAGTACCCAGAGAACGCATACGCTTTTTACCCTCTTTCTGTTTTTCAAGAAGCTTTTTCTTACGGGTGATGTCACCACCGTAACACTTGGCAAGTACGTCTTTACGCATAGCTTTTACCGTCTCACGAGCGATAATTTTTCCGCCGATACACGCCTGAATCGGAACTTCAAAGAGCTGACGAGGAATATTTTCCTTGAGCTTTTCAGCCATTTTACGCGCTCTTTGATACGCTTTTTCAGCGTGGATAATAAAGGAAAGCGCGTCGACTGTTTCGCCGTTTAGCATGATATCAAGTTTAACAAGCTTTGACTCGCGATACTCCTTCATCTCGTAGTCGAAGGAAGCGTAGCCTCGTGTACGCGATTTAAGTGTGTCAAAGAAATCGTAGATAATTTCAGCGAGCGGTAACTCGTAGTGAATATCAACACGCTCTGAATCGATGTAATCCATACCGATGAATACGCCTCGTCTGTCCTGGCACAGCTCCATAATATTACCAACATATTCGCTAGGAGCGTAAATATGTGCGTCAGTAATAGGCTCCTGAGCCGACATAATCAGCGCAGGGTCAGGATAGTTAGTCGGGTTAGAAATCATTTCGGTTTCACCCGATGTACGGGTTATTTTATAGTTAACCGACGGTGCGGTTGTAATAAGGTCGAGATTGTACTCACGCTCAAGACGTTCCTGAATAATTTCCATATGAAGAAGTCCCAAGAAACCACATCTAAATCCAAAGCCGAGCGCTACGGAAGTTTCGGGTTCGAAAGAAAGAGAAGCGTCATTGAGCTTAAGCTTATCAAGTGCATCTCTTAAATCGCCATACCTTGCACCATCAGCAGGATAAACACCGCAGAATACCATCGACTGAACTTCTCTGTAACCCGGTAGCGGCATTTCGGCGGGATTAGAGGTGAGAGTAACCGTATCACCGACCTGAGCGTCCTGCAAACTTTTAATAGAAGCTGTGATATATCCTACTTCACCTGCGTAAAGGCCTTCTTTTTCTTCCAAAGAAGTCGCACGCATATAGCCACATTCAACAACAGTGAAAACCGAGCCTGTCGCCATAAGCTTGAACTCGTCACCCTTATGAATCTGACCTTCTTTCACTCTTACATATATAATAACACCTTTGTATGAATCGTAATAAGAGTCAAAAATCATTGCTTTAAGCGGTGCGTCTTTGTCCCCGACAGGAGCAGGAACATCAGTCACGATTTTTTCGAGTACGTCGTGGATATTTATACCCGCTTTTGCGGAAACTTGCGGTGCGTCCTGAGCAGGAATACCGATAATATCCTCAATTTCGTTTATTACACGCTGAGGGTCCGCTGACGGTAGGTCAATTTTGTTGACAACAGGTACAATCTCAAGACCCGAATCAACAGCTAAATAAGTGTTAGCGAGAGTCTGAGCCTCAATACCCTGTGATGCATCAACTACCAGCACAGCTCCCTCACACGCAGCAAGCGAACGCGAAACTTCGTAGTTGAAGTCAACGTGACCCGGTGTATCAATCAAGTTGAACTGATAAAGCTCGCCATCATCTGCTTTATACTCAAGAGTTACCGCGTGAGCTTTGATTGTAATGCCTCGCTCACGTTCTAAATCCATATCATCTAGGAGCTGATCTTCCATATCTCTGACCGCAACACTCTGTGTCTGCTCCAAAATACGGTCAGCGAGCGTACTTTTGCCGTGGTCTATATGAGCTATAATACTGAAATTTCTGATTTTATCCTGTGAAAATGCCAAGTGTATCACCTGCAAAATAAATTTTTACTATATATTTTTGTATGATATCATAAAAACACAATTTTTACAAGTAATCTTCGATTTTACAAGAAGATTTTATTATTTTTTTATATCTCTTGTTGCACCATAAATCATACTTTCATAAAAAATCATTCTGAAAATCGTAATATTCCATAAAATAATTAAGGTGTTTTTGTGTAATTGTTATACTTGTATATTGAAAATGGGTGTGATATAATATATTTACTAAAATTTTAGGAGGACTTTTAAAATGAAAAGACTTATTAGCATTTTACTCGCAGTAATGTTAGTTGCTTCATGCGCAGTTGTAGCTTCTGCTTACGGCTGGAACGATCCAGACATCTTAACAGTTGACGAAGCTGTTGCTGAACACGAGCTTACATACGGCGAAGAAGTTGCAACAAACAGATACTATTTCCTTATGCCTAACGGCAAGAACGGTGACCTCGGCGACGACGATTCTGTTGACGAAGTAACAGGCGAGCCTCTTGGTCACGCTGGTGAGTATGCACCTACATGGTTCGTAGAGTGGGAAGAAGGCAAAACTTCTACTGCTTCTGCTGGTATCTACTGGTGGGGTTCAAATGTTGCTGATCCAACAGCTTGGATGGGTTACATGCCATCAGGTAGCGATGAGAGCGATCCTTACGTTTTCTATGCTGACGTTCCAAAGGCTGTTACAACAATCATCTGGAACAACGCTGTTGACGGTGGTATGGATACTTCACAGCCTATCTACTACTGTGCTGCTCAGTCAATCAACATTCCTTGTGAGTTCTATGAGCCAGAAGAGTCTCCAAACTATCCAGAAGGAACAGACTCTTTCGATAACATGATCTTCGTTATCGACCCTGACCTCATTTCTATCAACGATCTTTCACTCAAGCAGACATGCGGTGGTGAGTGGTACTACTACTATGGTAACGGCTGCTACGGTTTCACAAAGGACGGCTCAGAAGCTGACTGTCTCCGTGACGACCACTATGATGCAGACGGCAACCACGTAGTTCCAGAGCATGAGCCAATCAAGACT
>JAFTYK010000035.1 GCA_017464765.1 Ruminococcus sp. | reverse complement strand
GCTCGACTGGACATTCTACGGCGGCGACGAAATCAAAGTAGTATACTTTGACGGCACAGAAATCAAGACTTGGTACAAAGACCAGGCTGACAACTACAAGATTGGTGCAGATTCAGACAAGGTTGGCGAATGCACAGTTTACTTCAACCCTGATGGAAACTCAGATTGGTCATACACATACTTCACAGTACAGCCAAAGGCTGATCCAGTTGATCCTTCATCAGAGGACGAATCATCAGAAGACGCTTCTTCAGAAGATGAGTCATCAGAAGACGCTTCTTCAGAAGATGAGTCATCAGAAGACGCTTCATCAGAAGATGAATCATCAGAAGACGAGTCATCAGAGGATGCTTCATCAGAAGATGAGTCATCAGAGGATGCTTCATCAGAAGATGAGTCATCAGAAGACGAGTCATCAGAAGACGAGTCATCAGAAGACGTTTCATCAGAAGATGAATCTTCAGAAGAGCCTGAAAAGGTAGAAGCAGGTTACTACCTCGTTGGTACATTAAACGGCAAAAATTGCTGGTTCGTAGATGCAACATCTGCAGACAGAATGCTCACAGCTAATCCTGGTGCAGAAGGCGAGTACATGCTCGACTGGACATTCTACGGCGGCGACGAAATCAAAGTAGTATACTTTGACGGCACAGAAATCAAGACTTGGTACAAAGACCAGGCTGACAACTATAAGATTGGCGCAGATTCAGACAAGGTTGGCGAAGGCACACTTTACTTCAACCCTGATGGAAATTCAGATTGGTCTTACACATACTTCACAGTACAGCCAAAAGCTGATCCAGTTGATCCTTCATCAGAAGACGAATCATCAGAGGATGCTTCATCAGAAGACGAATCATCAGAGGATGCTTCATCAGAAGATGAGTCATCAGAGGACGTTTCATCAGAAGAGCCATCTTCAGAGGAGCCAACAGAGCCTGTAGGTTATACAGCTTACTGTGTAAATTCAGGTAACTATGCTACAGTTTCAGCTCATGCTTGGAACGATGGCGGTTCAGGTACAACATGGCCTGGCGTTGCTATGACTAAGACAGATATGACTTCTCCAAGTGGTGCTGCTGTTTGGACATATACATTTGATACCTCTTATGGCAAGATTATATTCAACAACAATGGCCAGGGTAGTCAGACTGCTGACCTTGAGTTCAAAGTAGGTCAGTACTATGATCTTGCTACAAAGGCATGGTATGAGAATCTTGAAGATATTCCTGTTCCAACTACTTATGGCACAGGTTATTATCTCCCAGGCAGCTTCAACAGCTGGAGCCAGACAGCTGACGAGTTTATGACAGAAACAAAAGGTGGCACAACAGGTACTGTTACTCTTACACTCGAGGCTAACAAAACTTACGAGTTTAAGGTAAAGAGTGGTAGCAGCTGGTATGGTTATTCAACAGCTATTACAGGTACGGTTACAGGCAAGACACTTTCAACTTCTGCCGGTAATGCTAAGATTACTACAAAAGCTGCAGGTGAATATGTGTTTACATTCAACACAAGCAACAAACAGCTTTCTGTAACATATCCATCATAATTGTTTCATAGGATATTTTCTTAATTAAATTAAGGGACAGGCGAAAGCCTGTCCCTTTTGCTATGTTTATATGATTAGTTGTACTTATTCTTCTAAAACACTATATATTGCGTAAAATTAACAATCTATTCTTTTTTTTTACGATTTTTATGATATAATGTTCAGTGAGGTGGAGTGGTATGAATTTTTATGATATTTCAAGAGATGTTTTGACTACACAACCATATAGCGGCGATCCTAAACCTGAGTGTACTGTTTTGAGCAGTATAGATGCAGGTGATGCGTATAATATGTCGCAGGTTACACTTTGTACTCACCAGGCAACGCATATTGATGCTCCGAAACATTTTGACAACGATGGTGCTGATATTGCAGGACTGAGATTGTCCAGGTTTTACGGCAAATGTACGGTAGTTACCATTGATGGTATCCTTACTGGAGAAGATATGGAAGAGCTTTTGCCTCACTGCAAAAAGAGGCTTATACTTCACGGTGACGGAAATGCCTATCTGACTAGCAGTGCGGCTCAGGTTATCGCTCAAAGTGGACTGACTCTCATTGGCACTGATGCTCCTAGTATTGCTGCTCCATTTGATGAACTGCGCACCCATCTTGAACTTGCCCGTGCTGATATTGCAGTACTCGAAAACCTTTATTTAAATGGAGTGAAAGATGGTATTTATACACTCTGCGCTTTCCCAATAAAACTTTCGAATCTTGAAGCGGCTCCGTGCAGAGCCATATTGATAGATGAAGGAATGGGGATTTAACTGCGGAATAAATTGTTGAGGTAAATTATGAAAAAAACGCTTTCGCTTGTTACTATAATACTTTTAATTATATCTATGTTGATTTTCACCGGATGTGGTGAGAGTAAAGCTTGGGTAGAGTCCGTTTTAGAAATAAGTGGTGACTATAGCGGACATCGCACAATTACTCTTAAGTATCCGCTTGCTGTTCATATTGATGATTTTGCCGATATGTTGTTGCAAAACAATCCGCTTAAAGATAGTGAAAAATCTAAATTTGAGTATCTTGGAGTGAAACAGGACGGATACACCTTCGTTATGGATATTGTTTTTGATTCACATGAGGATTATATTTCACAGATAAGTACACTCATCGGAAGAAAAGCGGTGTCTCAGTTGTCACAGCCTGATTCTGTTTTATGCAGTGGCATTCGAATGAAAGAAGACTTTGGTACAGCTGACCTTGTTTCGTGGATAACAAAACTAGCTATTGAAAACGATGAAACAAAAGACATAGCATACGACTATTCGATTAACACAGTTAGTGTTGGTGGGGAAGTGTATAACACTGAGCCTGTTATTGATATTTGCGAGCGTGAGGGTAAACCTATCAACTCTATCGTTGTTGAAACCACCAATCTGAAAGATGGTACCTACGACAGAACCATTACATTTTCGGTACCTAATAAGACTTATGTTGATTTGGCTGGTTCGATTGATCAGTATTTTGTTAACAATACAAATGATAATGCTCAATTTGCTGATTGGACTAACCAGGGTAATAGCTGGGAGTATAAGGTTATTTATAAAGGTTTAAGTGTAGAAGAGCTTAGCGAGTATACAGCTATGCTTCTTGATACTAGCGGTAATGAGTTGTTTTATGGCGACAAGGATAATTCCAGCACACCACTTTCGGAAGGCTTAATGTTTGAGGAGAGCTTTAACACTTTCAGTTTTATCGGAACTGATAACAAAGAAGTGAAACTTCAGTATAAGTACGCACTCCCTACAAAAACAACGCATGGTGATGGCACTCTCTATAGTGATGGCAAGTGGAATGCTAAGGGTGCATGGCTTGAGGGCGTTTATTCGTTAGATGTTGGATCGGACTTTATGAGTATTCGTATACCTGATGGTATCCAATACGCAATCAATGGAATAAGAATGAATCTTGAAGTTGTGGACAAAAACAGTTTTATTCGTTCAACCGAATTGTTGTATTCTAAAACTCAGGGTATGGACGGTATGTTGTATGCGCAGAAATTCTTCAATGAAAAAGGAGTTTCGGTGGAACTTGATGAGGATGACGAAAACTTGATATGCCGAGTTCTTAGTAGTGGAAACCAGGAAAGTATCACAAAGGAACTTGTGAAATGTTTTGGAAGCGGTAATTTTATGGCGTATACTGTAAAAGATGCTGCACTTTCATTGTGTGAGAAAACAGAGCTTGTTGATTATGTGGACTTTTCATATATGTTGAACTCTACTAATGCAAATCGACCGATAACATATACTGTCTATTCGTCAGGTGACGAAAATATTATTGATCTTAGTTGTGATACATCTGATCTTGTTAAAGCTACAGATAAGTCCGATGCACTAACAGTTGAAGTCAAAGGTGGCCGTGGTACTGTTACTTATAACGGTAATATACCTGACCCGAAAAATATTGTGGTTTACTGTGTTGTGGGTTCTGTTATGCTTTGCTTGACTTTAGTGATTATTGTGTTAATGCTGAAAAAACAGAAAGTGAAAGTAACGGAGTCGACTGAGGTTATTGATGCTACTTTACAGCAGACAACAACATTCAGTATTTCAGAACTTAAACTCAGAAAAGATAAAATTGATAAGAAGTATCGTGATGAGATAGATAAGGATATAGAAGAAAAGATTGAAGCTAACCGAATAGAAGCTCTGACCAGAGAAGCAAAAGCAAAGGAACTCGAAAAGCTTACACGTATGGTGAACGGAGAACCTTTGGAAGATATAGAGAGTGAAAATTCAGATAGCACTGGAGAACAAAATGTATAAACTTGTTGTTTTTGATTTAGATGGAACGCTGTGTGATACACTTAGCGACCTTGCTGATGCCGTTAATTACTCGCTAGAAAAAGAGGGTATGCCAATACATCCACTTTCATCATATAATAAGTTTGTCGGTAACGGCATCAACAACCTGATTAAACAGGTTCTGCTTGAGAAAGGGAACGACGATGAACTTAGAAAAAAGGTTAAATCAAATTTTGATTCTTACTACCCTTTGCATTTATGTGACTCGACTAAAGCGTATGATGGTATAGTGAAACTTTTGAGAGATTTAAAAGAGCTTGGAATTATGACAGCGGTTCATTCAAATAAGCCTCACGCTTATGTGCCGGAGATTATTAGCACTTTGTTTAAAGAACATACATTTAATATCGCGTGGGGTAAGAAAGATGAGTTTGAGCGTAAACCTAGTGCGCAGGCTTTACTTGAGATGATGAGAATTCTCGATGTAAAAAGCGAAGATGTACTTTACGTTGGGGACAGCGATGTAGATGTGTTTACAGCCCATAATGCTTGTGTTAAGGTCTGTGGCGTTGAATGGGGGTTTCGAGGTAGAGAAGAGCTTTTGTCTGCGGGTGCAGATTTTATAGCAAGGAATACAAAAGAATTACTTGATATAATAAAAGGTATATTATGATTAGAAATTACAGCAAAGAGCTTGATGCTCTCATAGAGAAGAATAAAGCGCAGGGAATAGTTCCAAAACTGATGCTTCACGCATGTTGTGCGTGTTGTGCAAGTTATGTTTTGGAGTATCTATCGCCGTATTTTGATATATACCTATTATATTGCAATCCGAATATTACCGAGAAAGATGAATACGATTATCGCTTTTCTGAACTGAAAAGGTTAGTTTTGGAGATGCCTCTTAATCGAGAAGTGAAAATTGTTGAATGTGAATACACACCTGACGAGTATCTAAGTGCTGTGAAAGGTCTCGAAAACGAACCTGAGAGAGGCTCGCGTTGTAGTGTGTGTTTTGAAATGAGACTTAAGACAACTGCTCTGTTTGCGAAAAAATACGGTTGCGACTATTTTGCTACAACCCTTACAATCAGTCCGCTGAAAAATTCTTCTATTATAAATAGTATAGGAGAAAGTGTCGAGAGTAGTGGCGTAACTTATCTTGCGACAGACTTCAAAAAGAAAAACGGCTATAAGCGTTCAATTGAATTGTCGAAGGAGTATTCACTGTATCGACAGGATTATTGCGGTTGTGTTTTTTCGAAACAAAAGTGATGACTTCCCTGTGAACTAAATGTTCGCAGGGTTGTTTTTTATTATTGTAAAAAACCAATTGACAAGTTTTGCCTTTAAGGTAAAAACTCTTGATAAAAATAATTATTTAATGTATGATTATATTGGATATGGAATACATATTTTTGGGGGTAAAAATGAGAGCGGATGGTAAAAAGCTTAAAGGCGCTGATCCGATGTATCAGGTTGCGGCTCATATTATGGCAAAGCGCAGCGATGCTATGAATATGATAACTCTTGATATACCTGTGGAGCCTATGAGCAAGTATCTTAACGAAAAGCGTAAAGAGGGCAAACGCTATAGCCACCTGTCGTTGATTATTGCGGCATATCTTCAGACTGTGGCTGAGTTTCCGGCGCTTAATCGCTTTGTTGTAAATAAAACTATATATAGAAGAAATGAAATTGCTATAGGTATGGTAGTGCTTAAAGGTGGAAAGATTGATTCGCATGGCACTATGAGTAAACTGTATCTGCAGCCTAACTATTCACTTGATGATGTGCAAGAAACTATCGAAAAGTATATCGAAGATAATCGTAAGGAAGAAAACGAGAACGGCACTGATAAGATTATTAAGGTTCTTCTCAGTATTCCGGGATTGCTTCGTTTTGGAGTGTGCTTTTTCAAGTTTCTTGACAAGCACGGACTTCTGCCTAAATCGATTATCGATGTTAGTCCGTTCCACGTGAGTGCGGTGGTAACGAATCTTGCGAGTATTCGTACTAATCACATATATCACCATATCTATGATTTTGGTACGACTAGTATAGCTTTGGCTATGGGCAATCTCAGGGAAGTTCCTGTGAGAGCGAAAGGTGAGATTGAATTCGAACGCTGTATGCCTATCGGTATGGTTATGGATGAGCGTATAGCGTCAGGAAGCTACTTTGCTTTAGCGTTTAGAAAATTCAAGAAGCTTCTTGCTGATCCTTCAAAGCTTGAAACTCCGTCTGAGGTTATAAACGAAGATTATTGATCCAAAAATTTTTTGTTTTATACTGAATAATTTTTTGAATACACTCGTAACTATTGGCGGAGTTTGTAATTAGTTTGTCATAGTTTTACAATAAACGACGAAATACTAAGGAATATTTTGTAACCAAACTGTAATTTATCCCAATTGCTGTCTTGACAAACTAACATTCAACCGATATAATGAATTATGGTATGTAACAAGCAATTTACAAAATAGCTACAAATGTAACAAAAAAATCTAATTTTGTCACAAAAGTAACGATAATATTGCATTTTGTAAACTTTAGGCGCAAAACGTAACATTATTGTTGGTAGTAATGGTTGATTGCTTGACATATAATTAAGTTGCTTATCAAAGCATTAAAATTAAGGAGGAAATTAAAATGCTTAAGACAAACAAGATCGTTAGTCTGATTCTTGCAGTTGTTTTAGTAGTAAGCATGTTCACAGTTGCTCTTACTTCTACATCTGCTTTATCAGAAGGCGAGACATGGGTTGTTGCAGGCGAAGCTGGTCTTTGTGGTGCTGAATGGCAGATGCCACCAAGTGACAGCAACTACATGAGCTACAATCCTGAAAACGGCAACTACGAGATCACATATACTGGCATCGCTGCTGGTACTTATGCGTTCAAGGTAGTTAACGGTACTGTATGGGGCGACCCAGACTACAACCTCGAAGGACAGGCAAACAGCAGCGGCAATGCTTCTGTTACTGTTACTGAGGACGGTTCTACTGTTCTCGTTGGTTGCGACGGTACAAAGGCTTACGTTACAGTTACAGCTGGCGGTGACACACCAACACCACAGCCATCTTCAGACGATACACCTGTTGAGCCAGGCGAGACAATGACAGTTTACTTCCAGAACAACTGGATGTGGACAGAAGTTTGCGCTTACTGGTGGATAGGTGGCGCTGAGTGGCCAGGCGAGCCTGCACAGCTCGTTGGTAACGACGGCACATACGACATCTACGCTGTAACAGTTCCTACAACTGCAGAAGGCATTATCTTCAACGGTAACGATGCTGGTACTGGTGCTGAGAATAAGACACCAGACATCAAAGATGCTGCTGACGGTAACTGCTACTACATGGTATGGAACGAGACAGAAGCTAAGAACGAAGTAGGCGTTGAGGATATCGACGTTATCCTTCCACCAACATCAGAAGATGAGTCTTCAGAAGACGCTTCATCAGAAGACGCTTCTTCAGAAGATGCTTCATCAGACGACGCTTCATCAGAGGATGCTTCTTCAGAGGATGCTTCTTCAGACGACGCTTCAACTGATCCAGAAGGTCTCTTCGTAAGAGCTGACGGCGTTCTTTACCCAGTAGTTAAGGGTGAGAAGTACACATACGAGTTCTTCCTCACACCTGACCAGAAAGTATGTTCATTCGACGCTACTGTTAAATATGATGCAGAAGGCGTTAAACCAGTTCTTCCAATAGACGAGTACGGCGATCTCGAAGCTGACAAGGTATTCCCAGTATTCGGTTCTGCTACAGTTTACAACGAGGATATCGCTGGCGAGTTCCTCTTCAACTATTCATCAGCTGAGGGTATCAGATTCAAGGCTGAGAAGAGAGTATTATCACTCGACTTCGAAGTAACAGCTGACGAAGGTATCTATGATATCTACACAATCTTTACAGCTCTCGCTGTTAACACAGAAAACGACGAGATGATCACATATCGTAACGCTGGTGAAGAAACAGCTGAAGGCGCTGGTAAGTACACAACAGAGTACGTATTCAACGCTGACCCATACGTTCCTGGTTCATCAGACGACGCTTCTTCAGAAGACACATCTTCAGAGGATACATCTTCAGAAGACACATCTTCAGAGGATACATCTTCAGAGGATACATCTTCAGAAGACACATCTTCAGAAGACACATCTTCAGAAGACACATCTTCAGAAGACACATCTTCAGAGGATACATCATCAGAAGACACATCTTCAGATGATCCAGCTGGCCTCTTCGTAAGAGCTGACGGCGTTCTTTACCCAGTTGTTAAGGGTGAGAAGTACACATATGAGTTCTTCCTCACACCTGACCAGAAGGTTTGCTCATTCGACGCTTCTGTAGTTTATGATGAAGAAGGTCTTACACCAGTTCTTCCAGTAGACGAGTACGGCGATCTCGAAGCTAGCAAAGTATTCCCAGTATTCGGTTCTGCTACAGTTTACAACAATGACATCGCAGGCGAGTTCTTCTTCAACTACTCATCAGCTGAGGGTATCAGATTCAAGTCTGAGAAGAGAGTATTATCACTCGACTTCGAAGTAACAGCTGACGAAGGTATCTATGAGATCTATTCACAGCTTAAGGCTCTCGCTGTTAACACAGAAAACGACGAAATGATCGTTTACGTAAACAATTACGAAGCTAAGCCAGAAGGCGATGGCAAGTATACAACAGAGTACGTATTCAACGCTGATCCATACGTTCCTGATTCATCAGAAGATAATTCATCAGAAGACAATTCTTCAGAAGATAATTCTTCAGAAGATAATTCTTCAGAAGACAATTCTTCAGAAGATAATTCATCAGAAGACAATTCATCAGAAGATAATTCATCAGAAGACAATTCTTCAGAAAATCCAGAGCCAGACTTCTATGTAGCTGCTGGTGACGATACACTCTTCGGTTCTGCTTGGAACCCAGCTGATAGAAACAACGAGCTCCTTCCAAACGGTGACGGCACATATTCAAAGGTTTACGAGAATGTTGCTGCTGGCACATATAACTTCAAGGTAACAACAAACGGCGCATGGGATATCGGCGACTACAACCTCGAAGGTGACGCTAGATTCGGCGGTCCAAACGCTGTTGCTGAAGTTCTCCACGATGGCGCTACAGTAGTTATCGGCTTCGACGGCACAAAGGCTACACTTTCTATCACATACCCTGATCAGCCTTCATCAGATGACGCTTCTTCAGACGATGCTTCTTCAGACGACGCTTCTTCAGACGACGCTTCTTCAGACGATACAACAGGTAAGCTCCAGATCAGAGTAGACGGCGAACAGGTATTCGACGTTAAGAAGGGTGAAGTATACACATATACATTCTACCTCGCTTGCGACAAGAAGATCTGCTCACTCGACTGTATCACATACTACAGTGCTGATGGTCTTAAGGTAATTCCTGCTGTTGACGAGTACGGCGACGCTACAGGCGCTGAGTTCCCTAACCTCACAGCTGTTTACAACTTCGGTGTTGACGGTCAGGTTATCTACAACTACTCAAGCGTTTCTGGTACAAGATTCCCAGTTGCTGACACATTAACAGAGAAGAACATCGTATTCCAGGGTAAATTTGAAGTTACTGCTGACGAAGGTATCTATGATATCTACACAGATCTCAGAGTTCTTGGCGACGACAAGAACAACAAGATCGTATTTGGTTCTGAGCAGGTTGACCCAGATGCTACTGTATTAGTTGGTGGCACACTCGAAGGCAACTTCGTAGAGCCAGATTCATCAGACGATCAGCCATCATCAGATGACGTTCCATCAGAAGATGAGTCTTCAGAAATCCCAGGTCCAGCTACAACTGACGAGTCATCAACAGATGACGAGAAGGGTACAGGCAATAAGGATACTGTTAAGACAGGTGCTACATCTGCAGCATTTGCTCTCCTCACAGTTCTTGCTATGGCTGCTGGTCTCGTAATGTTCTCAAGAAAGAGAAGCAACGGCTAATCTTCTTAAAACATACAGATAATTAATAACGACCCCCTTCTTATGAAGGGGGTTTGTTTTATTGTGACGTTATTAGTTGTATTACACATAACAACTATTTTGATTTAGTTTATGTTGTATATATGTGATTTTATATTATATAAATTGTATTGATAATATTCATAATTTTTTAATTGAAAAATGCTAATATATGTTGTATAATATGTGTATGTTTTTTAGAAAGGATGTTTAGTATGAAAAAATTCATATCTATACTAATGACATTACTTATTATCATGTCAATTACTATCGTTCCTGTTTTTGCGGCTGAACCTGCTAAAACCAGTGTCGATGTTAAAAAAGGCGACGAGGTTGTTTACACACTCAAACTTACTGTTCCTGAAAAAGTTGTTGGTTGTGATTTTTCTATTTACTTTGACTCTTCAGTTTTAAGAGTAAAAGATGTTGCTGACTTCACCGGAAACTTTGATCAGGAGAACTGGCAGGCTGTAATTAACGCAAACCTTAAAGATCAGATTATTGGTAACTGGTCAATCTTAAGTGGTGTTAGCTTTGATAACAGAGCTATGATTACAGTAAAGTTTGAAGCTTCTAAGGCAGCCACAACAAACATTTCTTACTATGTTCGTTATCTCTATCCTGAATCATTAGAGCAGTTCACTACTTATGATTTCAAATGTGATGTTGCTGTAAATGGTTCTAAGGTAGTTAAAGATGCAGCTCCTGAGCTTAATGTTGAAGAGCCACAGTCTAATGGTCGCTTCGTAAATTCTGTTACAGGTGATAGTGATGACGCTGATGTAAATATCGCTGATAAAAAACCATCAGGCGATAACGCAAACAACGGTGGCGAAGGTCATGAGGGTGACGTTGATAACAACACAACTAAGGATAATGACAAAGAAACCACAGCAAAAGAAACAACAGTAAAAGATAAGGAAACAGAAAACGATGCTGATTCAACAGAAGCTGATTCTGATTCCGTGGAAGAAACAGTAAATTCACCTGCAACTCCATCTCAGACAGGCAATGACGGTGGCGTGTTTACTTCAATCTGGTTCTGGATTATTATCGCTGTTGTAGTTATCGGTGGCGGTGCCGGCGCGTTTGTTGTTATCAAGAAGAAGAAAACAACTGCAGAGTAATCTGAAGAATATCTTAAAGTTTTAAAAAGGCGGTTTTTGACCGCCTTTTTTTGTTGAAATAGTTCTTTATATGCTGTATAATAAGCTTAAAACTATTATGGAGGCAAAATTATGAAAAGAGTATTTTGTTTAATTTTAGCAATTTTAGTTCTTATGCTTTCAGCTATGACTTTTACAGTTAGTGCTGAAGATAAAACTTCATCTGACTACATCTATTTTCAGGTTCCTACTGCATCAAATATTGCATGGAAAAACTTTTCTATTGTTTTCTGCCATATTTGGAGCGAAGGCAATGATGGCGGTGATTTCTACGCTTGGCAGAGCAAAAACGAGCGATGCATTGATTTAGAAAATGGATACTGGGCTTATGATGTTACAGGCTTAGAGTTCAAAGAAGACTCAACTTATGCTGTAATTTTTTCAAACGAAAACGGCTTACAAACATATAATTTAACTTTAACCTCTGATTGCTTAGGAGATATCGTTGTGTGTGACGGCGATACTTGTGTTAATCCTGTTGACTCAGCAAAACAATGCACTGTTGCTCGTTGGTTAACTAATAGAGATACTGTTCACCCTGTAGCTCAGATAGGTTCTGAGGGCGGAATGGTCGATCCTGATGGTATTAGCAATGATGACATAGACCTCAGCTTTGGTAACAGCGAAGGCGTTTCAATCGAATTTCCTGAGGTAGAAGTGCCTACAGAGGCTCCAACACCTGAGGAAACTGAAGCTCAGTCTGAACCTGAGGAAGAAGCTGAAACATTTTTTGTTTCACCACTTTGGTTTATTATTGGTGGAGTTATCCTTTTAGCGGTTGTGGTTGTAATTATTGTATTAGTAATACGCAAAAAATAATTTTTCTGTAAATTTTCTATAACAACAACTTCGCTTTATAATAAAAATATTGTGTTTTTACTATTGAAAAATAGGAATAGTTGTTGTATAATGTAACCACATAAGTATAAATATATATTTATGCTGTATTATTTAATTCGGAGGAGATTTAAAATGTTCAAAAGAATTATGAGCGTTATGCTCGCAATCGTTGTACTTATGAGCGTTGCTGTTGTTGCTGCTTCTGCTACTGAGGCATCTGACAAGGTTTACATCAAGATCAACGAGACAGAAGTATTCGAAGCTAAGAAGGGCGATACATTTACATATACTTATGCTCTTGCTTGCGATCAGAAAATCTGTTCACTCGACTGCGCTACAACATACGACGCTACTGGTCTTAAGGTAGTTCCTGCTGTTGACGAGTATGGCGACGCTACTGGCGCTGAGTTCCCTAACATCACAGCTGTTTACAACTTCGGTGTTGAGGGTCAGGTTATCTACAACTACTCAAGCGTTTCTGGTACAAGATTCCCTGTTGCTGACACTGTAACAGAGAAGAACGTTGTATTCGCTGGTACATTCGAAGTAATCGCTGAGTCTGGTACATTCGAAATCGCTACAGACCTCAAGGTTCTTGGTAACGACAAGAACGAGAAGATCGTTTTCGGTTCAGAGCAGGTTAACACAGAAGTTACTCTTCTTGAGAACGAGTCTATCGACGGTCTTTCAACAGAGGGTGACGACAACACAGGTGATGACAACACTGGCGACGATAACACTGGTGATGACAACACAGGTGATGACAACTCAGACGTTCCAGCTCCAGCTACAACAGATCAGTCTTCAACAGACGATGAGAAAACAGAGAACAACAAAAACGCTGTAAAGACAGGTACAACTGCTGCAGCTGCTGTTTGTCTCTTCACAGTTCTCGTAATGGCTGCTGGTCTTGTTATGTTCTCAAAGAAAGTTTCTGAGTAATCTAACAAATAAAACTTAACTTAAAAGATGAATCCCCTCATTTTTGAGGGGATTTATTTTTTGGAAGAAAACAGTATGTGGAATTGTTCAAAATAGTTAATCATAATCTGTAATATTTGTGTAATTTTTTACTATAATTTATTAACTGTATCTTGAAAAAATCAATTAGTTAGTGTATAATGAATTTGCTAAAGTGTTTAATCTTTAGGATTATGCAATTTTTAAATTTTGGAGGAGATTATTATGTTCAAAAGAATTATGAGCGTTATGCTCGCAATCGTTATGCTTTTAAGCGTAGCTATGATCGCTACTTCTGCTGCACAGGTTGAAATCGCTGATAACAGTGCTGACGCTGTTGCTGAAGTTGCTGCTGACGGCGCTACTGATACAGGCGCTGATGCTGGTGCTGATACTGGCGCAGGTAATGTTATTAACTTTAAAGTTGAAGGTTCAGGCTGGAAAAACTTCAAGAAAGTTTTCTGCCACATCTGGGAACACGGCGGAGATTCATTCTTTGCTTGGCAGGCAAAAGCTGAAGCTTGTAAAGATGAAGATGGCGACGGCATCTGGACTTATGACCTCGACGCTAAGGGTGTAACTCTTGAGCCAGGTAAACTTTACGCTGTTATTTTCTCAAACGAGAACAGCATGCAGACATACGACCTCTTAATGGATTCAACATGTATTGGTGACACAGTTTACTGTGACTTAAACCAGTCATTCGAGAACCCTGAAGATAGCTCAAAGACAGCTCTCGCTGCTTTCTGGACATCTAAGGATCCTGTAGCTTTTGGTCCTGTTAAGTGTGTAACTTCTATCGGTAACGTAGTTGGTACATGTATCCCTGCTACAACATCTGCTCAGGCTATGTTCGTTGACTTCCTCGTAAACAAACTCGAGAACGCTAGAACATACTCAGGCAAAAACGATCAGCAGCTTCTTGATGATACAGGTGCTGCTCTTGAGCTTAAGCAGGATAACGTTTCTGACGCTATCTACACAGCTGGTGTAAAAGTTGATTGGAAAGCTGAGAACTCATCACTTCCTTCTGGTATTAACGAAGATGGTTACGTAGATGGTAGTGGTAACGTTAACACAGGTGAAGACACTCAGGGTGCTAAGCCTGGTCAGGGTTCTGTAACTGAGAAACCTGAGACAGCTGAAAAGGCTGAAAGCAACAAGTCAAACGGCGGTTCATCAAACGGTGGTTCATCAACAGGCGGTTCAGGTACAGCTAACAACTCTAAGACTGGTCCTGAAACAACAGCACTCTTCATTATGATCGGTGTTATGATCGCTGCTGCTGGTGTTATCGTACTTGCTAGAAAAGAAAGAGCATAATCTAATCTGATTAACACATAAGTTAAGGCTCCGTGATTTCACGGAGCCTTTGTTTTTGTTTAAATATTAGTATTTGGTTATCATTATACACAAAAGAGACGTGGTGGATTTAGTTAATCATAAGTACGCTCACAGACTTCTTTTATTTTCTCGCGAAGAATAATAAAATCTTTTAATGCATCTTCCATCTGATTTGGGTTTCTAAGAATAGCGGCAGGGTGGAACATAGCCATCATATGAATTCCGTTTCTCTCGAACCACACACCGTGTTCTTTTGTGATTTTTAAATCTTCTTTAATTATTTTCATTCCTGCGATTCGACCTAAACAAACTATGATTTTCGGTCGAATAAGACGTGTCTGAGCTCTGAGCCAATCCATACACTCGATCTGTTCATCTTGGAACGGATCACGATTTTTGGGAGGACGACATTTCACGATGTTTGCGATATATACATTTTTGTTTCGGTCAAGGTCAACCGCGTAGAGAAGTTTATCGAGGAGTTTTCCTGCTCTGCCAACAAATGGCTCACCCTGAAGATCCTCGTTTTCGCCGGGACCTTCCCCGATGAACATAACTTCCGCTTTTTCATTTCCAACTCCGAAAACTACGTTAGTGCGTGTTTTACATAAATCACATTTTTCGCATTTTAAGCATTCGCTTTTTAAACTTTCGAAATTTATATTCAAAAAAATCACCCCGTATTACGAAATAAGTTGAAATTTCTGTATAATTGATGTAGAATATATTTGATAATTAAAAGATAGGTGGTAGATACTATGAAAATTATGGTAGAAACTTCTGCTAGACATCTTCACGTTACTGCAGAGACATTCGCTACACTTTTTGGTGAGGACGCTACTCTCACTAACAAAAAAGACCTTTCACAGCCTGGTCAGTTCGCTTGTGCTGAGAGAGTTACCGTTGTTGGTCCTAAGGGCGAACTCACTATGTCTATTTTAGGTCCTTTCAGAAATGCTGATCAGATCGAAATCGCTTTCACAGATGCTAGAAAGCTTGGAGTTACTGCTCCTGTAAGAGAGTCAGGTGACGTTGCTGATACTCCTGGTTGCAAGCTCGTTGGACCTAAGGGTGAAGTTGAAATCGACAACGGTATTATCGTTGCTAAAAGACATATTCACTTAACTCCTGATGCTGCTAAAGAGTTCGGTGTTGAGGACAAGCAGATTGTTTCTGTTGCTGTTGGCGGCGAGGGCAGAAAGCTCGTATTCGGCGATGTTGTTTGTCGTGTACATCCTAACTTTGCTCCTGCTATGCACATCGATACTGACGAGTCAAACGCTGCAGGTATTGTAGGCACAGTTGATGGTGAAATCATTGTTTAATTCTTTCTTTAATCAGGTCAAGGCACTCGAAAGAGTGCCTTGTTTTTTTGATTATTTTCTGATAATTTTAATGTTTTCAAGTGTTGGCGAGGTAGTGAAACCGTCGTCTGTATACAGCTGATACTCATTTCCGGTACCGTATAGTTTGATTGTGTTTTCGTTGATGCTTTCAACATTATCAGCTCGGTCAGAGAGTGGTATGCAATGTCCGTTTTTAACGAAGAAGACTACTTCATTTAGAGCTACGTTAATATAGTGGTGACCCTTTTTGATTTCACTCTCAGTAATTGTAGCATCAGTGTTGAGTTTTATTTCGGTCATATCTTCTGGAATATAAACATATCTGCCGTTAGCGTTCTGAGTGTAAACCGGCGCAATCATAATTGAGTCCCCAACCATAAGCTGATCTTCGACGTTTTTAGCCATCTCGTCATTTTCGTAGTCAAAAGAAAGCGGTCGCATGTACATATCATTATTAAGAGTAGCTTTCATATATTCGCTGTAGATGTATGGAACCAAACGATAACGTAAATCAACGAGATTCTTGAAAGCTTCAGTTTCTCCAAAAGCAAAGCACTCCTGATCTTTTGTACCGCAGGCGGAGTGGTTTCTGAAAAGTGGTGTAAAAATAGAAAGTGAGAGC
The DNA here is from genome assembly GCA_017464765.1 of Ruminococcus sp. Lineage (GTDB taxonomy): Bacteria > Bacillota > Clostridia > Oscillospirales > Acutalibacteraceae > Ruminococcoides. The sequence continues at coordinate 88,527 of JAFTYK010000035.1, read as the reverse complement.
CAACGTAAAAGCAGGTCTTTTGTGCAATTTCCGTTGAAGCCACCCATATCACAACCAGTGTAAAGGAAGCCACACATATTGAGAGAAGGCATCTGCTTTAAGCAAAGCAGAATATGTGACCACCAAGAATGATTGTCACCTGTCCAGATACCGCCATAACGATGAGCGCCAATATAAGATGCTCGAGAGAACATAAGTGTACGCTTATCAGTGTTATTACGTTTAAACGCTTCCTGCGCTGATTTGGTCATAAAATAACCATACAAATTGTGGATATCGTTGTGCTTATATTTCTTTCCGTTATAATTGTGGTAAAAGCTGTTGTAGTCTTCCTGAGAATTTGAGAGCTTCGCAAAAACATCACGGCAATCAAAGAACGTGTTAGCATCGAGTGACATATCTTTGTACTTTTCAATTTCCTTGAAAGCACGCTCAAGACCTTTTTTGGAATAGAAAATAGCAGGCTCGTTCATATCATTCCAGAAGCCTTCAATTCCCATATCAGTGAGAATTTTGTATTTATCGCCGAACCATTTGCCTACTTCTTCGTTCAAGAAATCAGGGAAAACTGTCATACCCGGCCATACGCCAACAACATAATCATCGCCGTTTTCGTCTTTACAGAAGTAGTTGTTTTTCTTTCCTTCTTCGTAAACATCGTAGCCGTCTTCAACTTTTACAGCTGCGTCGATAATTGGTACTAAACGGATACCACGAGATTTCATATATGATACAAACTGCGGGAAATCAGGAAAACGCTCGTCGTTTATGGTGAAATCCTTGTATCTTTCCATATAGTCGATATCAAGGAAAATAGCGTCGAGTGGAATCTTAGCTTCTTTGTATGAATCAGCTATTCTTTCTACATCATCTTTTGTAAAATAGCTCCAGCGACTTTGCATAAAACCAAACGCCCATTTTGGCGCGATATAACTCATACCGATAATCTTTCGGAAGTTCTTTACGATATCACGCAGAGTTTCACCTTCAATAATATAAACGTCTAAGTCGAGATTTTCCATGCTTACTGAAAGGACTGATGAGTCAGTATAGCCAATATCGAATGTTATACGTGAAGGGTAGTCAAAGAATACTCCGAAACGATTACCGCTGTCAGCTTTGTCATCAATAATTAGGAAGTTATGGGCGCCATACAGTGAACGCTTGTCTTCTGTATGACAAGGGTCATCAGAGCAGTAGCCCTCGTATATCCAGCCACGCTTGTTGATACCTCTCACTGCTTCACCTAAACCGTAAACGCACGCACTGTCACCCATAGTATAAGTGAAAGTGTTTTCTGTTAGTTTAAAATAGGGGAGAGTATCATTTGAAGGTTTAATTTCAGCGACAACTGCTCCTGTAGGAATTGGACTGTTATAGGTAAATTTTTTAACCATAATTTTTTCACCGTTGTATTGAAATTTAATGAATAATCATTATAATAGTAGTATATCATCATTTTCTTTTGATAACAATAGGGAGGTAAAGATAAATATGGGCAATAAAGTTATTCTTACAGCCGATAGAACCTGCGACCTGAACTCGGAACTAATCGCAAGATATAAGGTGAAAGATATTCCACTTCACATCAATTTAGGTGACAATACCTACGATGATTGGGAAACTATCACTCCTGAAGAGATTTACGACCATTTCTATAAAACTAAGGAGCTTCCTCGCACTGCTGCTATGAGTGTTGGTGAATACACCGATATTTTCCAGAAGTATATCGATGAGGGATACGATATTGTACATATCAGCCTGGGTTCAAGCCTCTCAGTTACCCATCAATCAAGTAAACTAGCCGCTAGTGAGTTTGATGGCAGAGTAGAGGTTGTCGATTCTTGTAACCTTAGTACAGGTACAGGTCTTTTAGTTATTAAAGCTGCTGAGCTTATTGAACAAGGTAAGAGTGCGAAAGAAGTTGCTGACGCTGTCAGAGAAATGGTTCACAAGAGTCACGCTAGCTTTGTTATCGATAAGCTTGACTTCCTTGCTGCAGGTGGCAGATGTTCTGCTATTGAAGCGTTTGGTGCTAACCTTTTAGGTCTTAAGCCTTGTATTGAGGTTTCTACCGCCGATTATGGTAAAATGGGCGTTAATAAGAAATACAGAGGCAAGTTCAGTAAGGTTTGTATCGACTATATGAATGATATCATCACTAAGTACGGCGAGGTTGATACTGCTCGAGCTTTCGTTACTCATGCCGGTTGCGATGAAGAACTGGTAGAGAGCGTTAAGAACGCACTTGTTGAGAAGAATATATTCGATGAAGTTCACGTTACTCGTGCTTCTTGCACTATTTCTTCACATTGTGGACCTAATACTTTAGGCGTACTCTTTATGACAAAATAAAAATAAAGCGACGGTGTAATTACCGTCGCTTTTTATGTTAGTTATATTTCGTTTACAGAATTTAAAGCGGTGTATACTGCGTCTTCTGATATATTGCAGAAGAGGTCAAACATCGGGGTAGTGGAGATAAGTTTTTCGAGCATAGTAAGGAGATTATTCATTGATGCTTTGTTATCAGGAAGTACAGTTTGGGAAAGAAGCTTGCTGATAGCAGAAATAGGGTCGCACTGTACTGCTTTGTTTTCTTTAGACTGATGCAGATAGAAGATGGCTTTTATCGGAACTTTGATATTATTGGAAATGTTATGCTTTCCGTTCCACGGAGTGCCGTAGATGTAAAATGTATCATCGACAAGTCTTACGATAGGTTTATCGTCGTTTATCATCGTGACCTTTTCACCAAATACTTTTCGCCAAAGACGGGAGTGGGTGGATTTACCTGTGCCGCTTTTGGCTGTGAAAACATAAGCTTCACCGTTATATTCAAGACATGAACAATGAAGGAAAAAGCCACTGTAGTTTTCGAGTACAACGTAACATATAGCACGAAGAATTGCTGTGATTTCGTAGTATGGTTCGGCTGTTTTCTCGACTGCAATTTCTTTTTCATAGTTTAGCATTTCTTCAGTTACGATAACGATAAACTCGGCTTCTGTAGAGTCGCTTTTATATTCGCTTAGATATTTTTTTGTGAATTCGCTGTGATTTTCAATGCCGATTTCAATATCGGCTATTCTGTAAATATCCATAACTACCTCTCTTCTATATGGATATTTTACTAAATAGTGAGATGTTTTTCAATACTTATTTGAAGTGATTGTTCTTCTGTGGTATACTATTATAAATCAATCAGGGCGGTTTTATTATGGACGAGATGTATTCACGCACTAAAATGTTAATAGGGGATAAAGCGTTACAAAAGTTAAGAGATTCGCACGTTGTAGTTTTTGGCGCAGGCGGAGTCGGTGGCTATGTTATTGAAGCACTCGCTCGTAGCTTTATCGGAGAGTTGACAATTGTTGATAACGATAAATTTTCAAAGTCAAATTTGAATCGTCAGATTCTAGCAACGATTGAAACCATTGGAAAGTCAAAAGTTGAGGTAGCAAAAGAAAGAGTACTATCGATAAATCCTGATTGTAAGGTTAATATAAAGGAAATGTTTTTCTTGCCTGAAAACTCTCGGGAGATAGACTTTTCGCAGTATGACTATATAGTTGATGCGATAGATACTGTTTCAGGAAAAATCCAATTAGCAAAAATAGCTCAGGAAAAGAAAATACCTATCATCTCTTCGATGGGAACCGGGAATAAACTTCATCCTGAGATGCTCGAAATTTCCGATATATATAAAACAAGCGTGTGTCCGCTGGCACGTGCTATGAGAAATCTGTGTAAGAAAAATGGCATCAAAAAACTCAAGGTAGTATATTCAAAAGAAGAACCGTCATCTTTTGAGCAGATTTTCGAGAATGGTAAAGCGGTGCCTGCAAGCTCAGCGTTTGTACCGTCTTGCGCGGGAATAATAATCGCTTCAGCTATAGTAAATGATCTAATAAAAGAATAACTAATAATCCCGAGTTTTATGCTCGGGATTTACTTTTATTTCCACTTTATATTTCCTGAAAAATAAATTACTAAAATGTAAACATAAAAAAGACAAAATTCTCTTGACCACACAATATATAGTTGCTATACTAAATATACTTTACAATATCTAGTGACAAAATAAAAACAGAAACCATATATAGAGAAAGGGGATTTATATGAAAATTATCAAGCGTAACGGTAGCGAAGCCGAATTTAATATTGAGAAAATTATTGCTGCTATCACTAAAGCTGATGAAGCAAATGATAATGGCAGAGAGCTTACAGATGAACAGATTAAAAATATTGCTATCACAATCAAGAACACGGGTGAGTGTATCTCGCGTGCTTTGTCTGTCGAAGAGATTCAGGAACTTGTTGAGCTTGAGATTATGAAGTGTGGTGCTTATGAGACCGCTAAGCGTTATATCAGATACCGCTACACTCGTAATCTTGCTCGTGTAGCTAACACAACAGACAATCAGATTCTCACTCTTATCGAGTGTAATAACGAGGAAGCTAAACAGGAAAACTCCAACAAGAATCCTACAGTCAACTCGGTTCAGCGTGATTATATGGCAGGTGAGGTTAGTAAAGACATCACTATGCGTATTTTGCTCCCTGAGGATATCGTCAAGGCTCATGAAGATGGTATCATTCATTTTCACGATACTGACTATTACGCACAACACATGCACAATTGTGACCTTGTAAACTTAGATGATATGCTCCAGAACGGAACTGTTATCAGCGGTACTATGATTGAAAAGCCTCACAGTTTTTCTACTGCGTGTAATATTGCAACTCAGATTATCGCTCAGGTTGCTTCTAATCAGTACGGTGGGCAGAGTATCTCGCTTACACATTTGGCACCATTCGTTGAAGTAAGTCGTCAAAAAATCAGAAAACAGGTTTTAGAGGAATATTCGTATATTGGTGTTGAGGTTGATGAAGAAAAAATCAGCAAAGTTCTTGAAAAACGCCTCAGAGAAGAAATAAACCGTGGTGTGCAGACTATTCAATATCAGGTTGTAACTCTTCTCACAACAAATGGACAGGCTCCCTTTGTTACTGTTTTTATGTATCTTAACGAAGCTAAAAACGAACAGGAAAAAGCCGACCTTGCGCTTATTATCGAAGAAGTTTTAGAACAGCGCTATCAAGGAGTAAAAAATGAAAAAGGTGTTTATGTTACACCTGCATTTCCTAAGCTTATTTATGTTTTGGAAGAAGATAACATCACACCTGACTCGAAGTACTGGTACTTGACTGAACTTGCTGCTAAATGTACAGCTAAACGTTTAGTTCCTGACTATATCTCAGAGAAGATTATGAAAGAACTTAAAGAGGGTAACTGCTTCCCTGTTATGGGTTGCAGAAGTGCGCTTACTCCTTGGAAAAATGAGAAAGGGGAGTATCAGTTCTACGGAAGATTCAATCAGGGTGTTGTTACACTTAACCTCGTTGATATAGCACTTTCCAGCGGTAGGGATATCGACAAATTCTGGAAGATTTTTGATGAACGTTTAGAGCTTTGCTACAGAGCGCTTATGTGTAGGCATAATCGCTTAAAGGGTACACTCTCCGATGCTGCTCCTATTTTATGGCAGGACGGCGCTATAGCAAGACTCAAGAAAGGCGAGCCTATCGACAAACTTCTTTACGGCGGTTACTCCACCATTTCTCTTGGTTATGCAGGACTTTGTGAGTGCGTACGTTATATGACAGGGAAATCTCACACCGACCCGTCAGTAACTGATTTTGCTATCGACATTATGAAATATATGAACAAGGCTTGTAACAAGTGGAAAGCTGAAACTACTATTGGTTTCGGTATCTACGGTACTCCGCTTGAGAGTACAACCTATAAGTTCGCAAAATGTTTGCAGAAGCGTTTTGGTGTTATCAAGGGTGTTACTGATAAAGCGTATATTACTAACAGCTATCATGTTCACGTTACTGAAGAAATCGACGCATTTGATAAGCTGATGTTCGAATCGAAGTTTCAAGCGCTTTCAACAGGCGGAGCTATCAGTTATGTTGAGGTTCCTAATATGCAGAATAACCTTGATGCGGTGCTTCAGATTATCCGCTTTATTTACGATAACATTATGTATGCTGAGCTTAATACTAAGAGCGATTACTGTCAGAAATGTGGTTTTGACGGTGAAATCGTTATTGTTAATGATGACGGAAAGTTGGTTTGGGAATGTCCTAACTGTGGGAATAGAGACCAGGATACAATGAATGTAGCAAGACGCACCTGCGGTTACATCGGAACTCAGTACTGGAATCAGGGCAGAACTCAGGAAATTCAGGAAAGAGTGCTACACATCTGATGAATTACGCTACGATTAAAAAACGAGATATAGCAAATGGCATAGGGGTGAGAGTATCACTCTTTGTTTCGGGTTGTACGCATCATTGTAGGAATTGTTTCAACAAAGAAACATGGGATTTTTCTTATGGAGAAAAATTCACTAAGGATACCGAAAACCTCATTTTAGAGCATTTAAGTCCGAACTTTGTGAACGGTCTATCGCTATTAGGCGGAGAGCCTTTTGAGGTCAAAAACCAAGAAGTACTCGTTCATTTTCTTAAAAAGGTGAAAGAGAAATATCCTGATAAGGATATCTGGTGCTATACGGGTTACCTTTTTGATAAAGAACTCTTAGAAGAAAGCAGAGCGAGATGCGAATATACCGATGAAATGCTTTCTTACATCGATATACTTGTTGACGGACGCTATATCGAAGAACAAAGGGATATTACACTTCAATTTCGTGGTAGCAAAAACCAGCGTGTAATCGACGTGAAGCGTTCCCTTGTTACAGGCGAAGTTGTTTTGTGGGATAAGCTTAAGAAATAAAATCTATACCGCAGACTTACTGTTTTATTGACAAACTCGTAATTCTGCGGTATTATTTTTGTTGTTTGGAGGGACGCAAAATGTCAATGATTTTTGAAAAAAAATTACCTATTCCAATGGAAGTGAAAGAAGCTTATCCGTTATCTTTAGAAGCTAGCGAACGCAAAGCGATTATTGATAAGCAAGTAGCAGATGTATTCAAAGGTGAGTCAGATAAGCTCGTTTTAGTTATCGGACCTTGCTCTGCTGACAGAGAAGATGCGGTGCTTGAGTACGTTGATAGACTAAGTAAAGTTCAGGAAAAGGTCAGCGATAAGCTGATTCTTATTCCAAGAGTTTACACAAATAAACCACGTACTAACGGTAGCGGGTATAAGGGTATGATGCATCAGCCTGACCCTAATTCTAAGCCGGATACTTTTAAGGGTATCTTAGCAATCCGTGAGCTTCACTCAAAGGTTCTTACCGAGTATGGCATGTCTACTGCTGATGAGATGCTCTATCCTGCGAACTATCGCTATTTAGACGACCTTATGTCTTATGTTGCTATCGGCGCTCGTTCTGTCGAGAATCAGGAGCATAGGCTTGTTAGTAGCGGAATTACTGTTCCTGTTGGTATGAAAAACCCAACCAGCGGCGACTACAGTGTTATGCTGAATTCTATCGAAGCGGCACAGCACAGTCATACTTTTATTTTCAGAGGCTGGCAGGTTAAGACCACAGGAAATAAGCTTTCCCACGCTATTCTTCGTGGATATGTTAACAAGCACGGAAAGATGATGCCTAACTATCACTATGAGGATTTAGAGCTTTTACACGAAATGTACGTACAGCGTGGGCTTGAAAATATTGCGTTAGTTGTTGACGCTAACCACTCGAATTCCGCAAAGAACCCATTTGAGCAGTCGCGTATTTGTAAGGAAGTTTTACACTCCTGTCGCCACAATGCTGATGTGAAAGCTATGGTGAAAGGCTTTATGATTGAAAGCTACTTAGAAGACGGCAACCAGCCTGTTGACGGCGGTGTGTACGGTAAGAGTATCACCGACCCATGTATTGGTTGGGAGAAAACCGAGAAGCTTATTTATGATATAGCTGATTTAGTTTAATAGAAAAGATAAACCGCAAGTCAAATCAATGACCTGCGGTTTTTGTTATGAGAAAATGTTTTTAGTTTTATTGAATATATAAGATATATATCCTGGTAGTTCTTTGTACATTGTGATAAGTCCTAAAACAAACGGAGCGAAAATTACCACGTAACACCAAGAGGCTTTTAGTTTATCAATTTGCTTTGATAAGAACTTAAGTGGTGCCATGAAGATGTTGAAAGACAACACAAAGGCGAATACCACAGCAAAAGATAGCAGAATGATCTTATATAGCGGGTCGCCTAATCCTATTACCAAATCAAAAAAACCTGTAGCGCTTAATAGGTAAAGCAGGGGTCTGTGCCAAAAATACACCGCTAGGGTGTTAGCTCCCATATTAGATATAAGCGGAACCTTGATGTTAGGAATGAAGCAGAAAACAGCCATACAAAGCACAATGGAAATACCGTAGCAGAGCAGTCTGTGTTCAAAACCGCATCCGTCAATCGGGACGCTAGAGAAAGGATTTTTACCTGTGAAAAGTCGTCTGAGTTTGTAAATAATGTCCAGATTTCTGAAACATAAAACAAAATAAACGAGCATAAAAAGACCGCTCACTGCTTTAACAACATAATTTTTCTCGATTTTAATCAGAAGCTGAGGAGTCATATAGTAGCCGATAAGATAAATCGGCAGGAACACAAAGAATCTTGAGAGATAAAGTGTGTCATCGATGAAATCGAAATATCCTGACACACAGCCGATGAGAATCGATAAACTAAGCATAATAGCAGGGTGGACTTTTCTTGTTAAGTACGCTGTCACCATAAACATCGAAAGTACGAACAGGTACCAGTCGATACTCGCACCACCGAAAAAGTTGATGGAAAAATCTTTTCCGTTCGTCATTTTAGCGAGGGCATTAATGAATTTTAGTAAAAATCCAAGCGCTACATAAAAAGCAATTTTATTAATTTTGAGCTTGTTTTCATCGCTGAATCGTTTCTGAAACAAACCGCTGAGATAGATAAACAACGGCATATGGAACGAATAGATGAAAACAAACAAGCTTTTAAACATATCTGACTTGTCAACGTAAGCTTCGATTACGTGACCGACAACAACAAGCATAATAGATAAAAACTTGATGTTGTCAAATTTGTAGATACGCTCTTTAATACTATTAGCCATAATACTTTGCAGATTATTTGTCGATAATCTGAACCTTACCCTTTACCTTGCCCGGTACAGTGAAAAGGTTGAACGCCTCCATAGTTTTATCAAGTGGATATTGCGCAAAAATCATACTATCGGTAACTTTAAGGTCACCCTTAGCAAAGTGCTTGTCGGTCATTTCCCATTCTTTACCTGGGAATTCTTTTGAATAAGACATCCAGGAGCCTGTGAGGTAGAATTCCTTGCGGTTCATATTTTCCCATTCTCTTACTGAGAATGTCATTTCCTTTGTAGGAGTACCGATGAAGCAGAGGTGAGCTTTGTTTCCAGCAATTTCAAAAGCAAGCTTCATAGCTTCAGTTGAACCTGTTGAAACAAAAACGTAGTCAAAACCACGATTGTCAGTAAGTGCGTTTAACTGTTCTTTGTAGTCCTCGTCGCAAAGAGCAACTACAGCATCAGCGCCTAAATCAATAGAATCCTTGAGTCTGTCGTGGTCAACGTCGATAACAACAACTTTCTTTGCACCGAAAATCTTAATCCATTGAAGTGTGAACAGACCGATGTTACCGCCACCTAAAACTGCTACTGTACCGCCGTCTTTGTAGTCAGTCTGATACAAAGCGTGGATAGCAACGGTCGATGGTTCAAAAAATGCAGCTACTTCATAAGGAATAGCTTTGTCGATTTTCATAACGTTTGATTCAGGAAGAAGTACGTACTCTGCCATAGAACCGTTCTGACGTGAACCAACGAAGCTGTAGTGCTTACAAAGCGAGTAGTTACCATTCTTGCAATCCTCGCACTCCATACAAGGAACGAGAGGAATGCCAACAACGTGGTCGTCTTTAGAAACGGAAGTAACGCCTTCGCCGACTTCAGCAACATAACCTGAGAACTCGTGACCTAAAATAATAGGGTAGTTGTGTGCAGCATGATCGTGAACTCGTGGTAAATCAGAGCCACAGATGCCTGTAGCAACAACTTTAACGAGTACTGTGCCTTTTTCTACTTTTGGAGTAGGGATTTCGTCGAATCTTATATCTTTGTTAGCGTGTAATACAGCAGCTTTCATATTATAAAAACCTTCTTTCAATTACATCATAGGGTTAGCCATATAGTTGCATTTTACAGCGTAGTTGTAGTCTTCAACAACGCATACAACAGCATCTTTAGCAAGTTCTCTTGGTGCAGAACTAAGCTTTCCGTCTCTCACTTTAGCATACTGGAGTGGCATATACTGATGAAGTACAGGAAGTGGAATTTCAACATTTGAGAGATTCTCGAAAAGCTTTTCCTGTGCTTCTAAAACTTTTTCGTGGGTGAAGTAGTATCTCGAACGGTCAGAGAAACTGTATTTTCTTGCGATTGCTTGCTGTTTATCTGTACCGTGGTAGTGCTTGATCCAGTTTCCTGGTTCATTCATCATAACTTCTTCCAAAACTTCGATGAAGTTAGCACGCTGTGACTCGTCGTCGATAAGTTCTTTTTCAATCATAGAGAGAGCGAAAATTGCTTCTCTTACAGCGTTTGTTAAAGCAGGGCCAACCTTGATGATAGCGATACCGTCTTCTACCATTTCTCGAAGTTTTACAGGAGGCTGGTAGTCAGTTGAATGACCCTCGAATACGATGTCAGGGTATTTCTTAAGACGATTACAAAGCTTGAAAGCGTCAAGACGATTGTATGTATGAATGTCTGTGTTGCCAAATTCAACACCAGGCTGAACAACAATACCGATTATGTGATTCCAAGCATCTTTAAGACCAAGTTTATTGAACATTCTGCGGTAAGCCATGATTGTGCTTTCGAAATCTCTTGGGTTAGTAACTTTGAGGTTGTCTTCTTCTTCCTGAGAACCGCCCGGGATTGGAACTTCACTGCCGATGATGTAAACAGGCTGAATAGCGTCAGGATTCTCTTTAAGGAGTTCCTGATAAGCCTTGTCGCATTCTTTGTAAAGGATAGCACCACGCTCAGCGATAACTTCGTTAGGAAGCATTTCGTCTACAGGGTCATCACCAAGCTTCATGCTTGTGTCGAGGTGAACCTTTGTGTAGCCAGCCATAACACAATCATATACAAGCTTTTTAGCGTGTTCCATGGCCTCATCAGCAGGTAAATTGCACCAAGGGAGCGGACCTAAGTGGTCGCCACCCAAGATGATTTTATCTTTATCAAAACCAATCTGGTCAGCAATTTTATAAACATACTCTCGAAAATCTACGGAAGTCATATCCATATATCCGCCGAACTGGTTAACTTGGTTTGATGTAGCCTCAATTAAAACTGTGTCATCAAAACGCTTAGCTTGATCCATAATAGCTTCGATAACTATTTTGTTAGCGGAACAGAATGATGGAATACCACAGTGGATACCTAAAGTGCGTTTTTCGAGTACGTCGAGAAGTTTGTTTTTCATTTTAGTTCTCCTCCTTTGGGAAGAAGTAATTATCAATAAGTTTTACAAAAAGCTCCATATCGTCTGCGTAAGTGATTTTAAGATTGATCACGTTAGCTTTGATAACTTTCATAGTGATACCATAGTGAAGAGCTATAGCACCTGCTGATGTCATACTCTCAAGCTCTTCTTTTGAAGAGTTTATATAGATATCGTAGATTTTTCTGAAAGTAAACGCTTCAGGAGAAGCACCAGCAACGATATTAAATCTTGGCTCAATGTTGGTTAAGATGTGGTCATCGTCCATTTTATACACTGTGTCGTAGTTGAATGATGCGAGTGTTGCGCCACCAAACTCTTTAACTGCTTGAATAACTTCTTTAGTACCCTTTTGATCAACATAAGGGTGAGTAGCGTCGTGGATTAGAATAACGTCATCGTCTTTGGAATATTCGCTTGCACAGATAAGACCGTTCTTAACGGATTCTGAACGGGTGTCACCACCTGTTACTACCTTGTAAAGTTTATCAGCGCCAATTTCTTCAGCGATTTCTTCTACATAATCAACCCAATCGGCGTGTGAAACAATTATGATTTTGTCAACATCAGGAAGCTTGTTGTAGCCCTCTAAGATGTATGAAAAAATAGGTCTATCGTTGACTTTGATATACTGCTTTGGAATAGAAGCGCCGAATCTTGTGCCACTTCCGCCCATCATTAATAAAACTGTATTCATAGTTTACCTCGAAATTTATATCTGTTAGTCGTTGTAGATATTGTATTTTTTAGCAATCTCCTCGTCAACGTGCCATGAAACAAGGTCGTGACCTACACGCTGGTGTAAAAGAGGGAGTCGCATATAATCTTTGTACTGCATTGTAAGGAATTTATCCATATCCTTTAAAGCCATAACCTTTACACCTTCAAAGTTGATATCCTGATACGGAATCATATCGTTTACATCGGCGTAAGTGTATGTCGGTAGGAAAGAGGCAACTGTAGTGAGTCCCATTTCCTTAGCTTTTGAGTTGTAGGTTGTAGCTTTTTTGATGTAAAGACGCTGTGTGAGTTTTAGTGGCACTAAGTGTACAATACGACGTCTTATTTCGTTGTATGTTCTTGCCCACCATTCGTAGAATGTCTTTGGCTTTGCATCGTAAACAACCTTTTCTTTATGGCGGTTAATAACCTTGTGGTGAATGTTTGCCCAGAACTTGACTTTGTTTTTGAAACGCTGTCTTTCGTTGAGTGAATTAGGAATGTAGTCAAATGGGAAAAGGTCTAAGCAAATACCTTTGTGGAAGTCGCGCTTTTCGTTGTAGTTTGTGATATATGAAGTGCCGTTTAAACGGATTTTGGAGAAGAGGTAAGGAATTTTCGGATCCGACTGTCTTGTTTGTAAGAAGAAATCTTCGCCGAGATATTTACCGCCTTCTTTTATAAACTTGTCGTAGTCAGCTCTAAGCATTCCTACATCGATATCATCATCCCAAGGAATAAATCCGTTGTGACGCATATATCCAAGCATTGTGCCGCCGCATACGAAGTAGCCTACGCCGATTTTTCGGCAAACTCTGTCAAATTCTTTTAGAAGCACGAGGTCGATTTTCTGAATAGTGCGAGTCTGCTCCATAAGCTCGTCGTTGATTTCTACAGTCCACTTGTTGTATGTGTTAGGAATATTAATTTCAGCGTGGTTGACCTTGATTCTCTTTGTAGGGAACACGTTGTCGTACTCAATCATAACACTGCGTCGAGGAATAAGACGTGTGATGTACTTTGTGTTCTGATATTTTTTTACAGTAGAGTGTAATTTGTGGTAAGTTTTCTTCGGGTTCTTTGTGCCATAAACGAGGGTACCCCAGAAAAGGCCGAAAACTTTTCTTAAACTCATCGGGACTGTTGTACCCGGTGGGGTGAGGTTAACCATCTTGTTGTATTTATCTCTGAGGTTTGCAACCTTTCTTAGATACATTTTCTGCTCAGCTTCTGAGTCTGGAAGAAAATCAAAAGCACTGATTTCAACTGATGCAAGATCAGAAATGATAGCGTCATCAGATTCTATATCAACATTTCTTGATACTGTTAAGTTTAAGGCCTTGGCACCACTTGGATAACGGTCAATAAGCTGTAAATCAAGCTCGTCAGCTTTTTTGTATAGAATTTCGCAGAGTTTATCGTATTCATCTCGCATAAGACCGATTTCTGTTTTCGACTTAAGTCCGTTAGGAATAAAGTCGTTGTAGTGAACCGCTCCAACCAAAAGATCTCGAAAAGCAAAATATCTGAGATTGTTTTTGGTGCAGATGTCGTCAAGAATCTTTAAGATATCCGCTCTTGCGGTATTAACTGCATCGTGATTTTTAAAGGTTACCTTTTGTGTAATCGGTTTCATTACTTACTTACTTCCTTTCAGTAAACGATATGATGATTTAGAAAACCACAATATATGGCACACTTATTCATAATAAACACACTAAATTATACAGCTTTAGATGCTAAATGTCAATTAAAGTAAACACAATGTAATGTTTATTTTACATATTTATATACTGAAAAAATTTTTAGTTTTAAGTGCGATGAAAATACTGCAAAAATATGTTATATATGGTGTGTATTTTGTTGACTATAAAGGCTGCTTTTGTTATAATTTAATAGATTGTAAGTAAAATGGACAGGTGTGCTAAAAATAGCCTGTTTATAAAAGTGAGTTTTCGAAAGGAGCAAAACTATGCAGAATAATAACGATAGTGCCGTAAAGTTCAGAGATCTTATTTATCTTTTTGTTTCAAAGCTGTGGATTATGATATTGGTCGCTGTTATTGTGGGCGGTTCTATTTTTACTTTTAATTATCTTACCTATAAACCTGAGTATAAATCAACAGGTTCTATTTATATTCTCAGACAGGATAGTGACCTCGACAAAGTTTCCGACTATAATTCAGACTTTAGTCTTGCGCTGAGTGTGGTGAGTGACTGTACAAAGCTGCTCACAAGTCGTAGTGTGCTAAATCAGGTTATCGAGGATAATTCGCTCACTTATTCTTATGCAGAGCTTAGTTCCATGATTTCTATAGTGAATCCTTCAAATACACGTTATCTGGAAGTTTCGGTGGTTTCCGATAGTCCTGAAAAATCAAAAATGATTGTTGACTCAATTTGTGAAATAGGTAAAGAACAGATTGTAAGCGTTATGGGTTTTGATCAGGTTAATATCGTTGATGAAGGTACTCTGGCTACAACTCCATCTAACTCAAAGTTTTCATATACAGTAATCATCGGTGCGTTGGTTGCTTTTTTATTGACATACGTAGCTTTTGCGCTTTTCTACATTTTTGATGATAGAATCACTGATCCGGATATAATTGAAAACCAGCTAGGATTAAGTGTTCTTGCTATGATACCGAATATGAGCAAGGAAAAGTCTGTAGGAAAAGGAAAATCATCAGCCAATAGACATGTATACTACGGAAAGTACTGAAAGGGGAACGAAAATGCAGACTATTAAATTAGGACTTGAAAAGTTCGAGAATTATTTTGTCAATGAGTCTTTCAAAACTTTGCGTACTAATCTGCAATTCAGCGGTTCTCAATATAAGGTGCTGAATGTTACAAGTTGTGATGCTCACGAAGGCAAAACAACTATCGCTTTGATGCTTGCGAAGAGTTTATCTGAGATTCAAAAGAAAGTTATCTATCTTGACTGTGACTTACGTAAATCTGTTGTTAGTTCAAAATACACAGACGCTAAAAACGTTAAAGGCCTTAGTGAATATTTGACAGGACTTGCAAGTAAAGAGGAGATTATTTGCAAAACACAGATTGAAAATCTTGATATGGCAGTTTCAGGCCCTCACGCAATTAACCCTGTTGAACTTATGTTGAGTGATAAATATAGTGACTTTATAAATGAACTAAAACAGGAATACGACTATATTATCGTCGATACACCTCCTCTCGGTCTTGTTATCGACAGTGCGGTTATCGCTAAGGCTTGTGATGCTGCCATTATGGTTATCAGTGCGGGCAGAGTCAGATACAGACAAGCTAAAAAGACCAAAGCTCAACTTGAGAAGAGTGGTTGCAAGATTTTGGGCGCTGTTTTAAACTTTGCGGATAAAAAAAGTGATAGCTACTACAAAAAGTACTACAAGCGTACTTACGGGAAGGGTTACTACACACATTATTATGAAGATGGTATCTCTTAAAAAAGGGTGTTGACTTTATGGAAATCAGCGTTATTATGCCGGTTTACAATGCTGAGCGTTTTTTGCGTGAAGCAATAGACTCAGTTCTTAAGCAGAGTTTTGAGAATTTTGAATTGATTGCCCTAGATGATTGTTCGACGGATTCTTCCTATGAGATTTTGTGTGAATACAGCGAAAAAGATAATAGGGTAAAAGTATATAAAAACGAAGTCAACAAAGGAGTTTCCTATACCAGAAATTATGGCGTATCTAAAGCTAAGTTTCCTTACGTTGCACTTATTGACAGCGATGATATGTGGGATAAAGAAAAGCTTAGAAAACAGGTAGAACTTCTGAGTGTCTATCCTGATACGGATATTTGTTATACAGGTAGCGCCTTTGTTGATACAAATTCAGTGAAATCTGACTTTGTTTTTTCTGTACCTGATGAGGTATCCTACAAAAAACTTCTTAGGCAAAATGTTGCTTCGTGTTCATCTGTTTTGATAAAAAAAGAATGGCTTATAAAATATCCTATGGCTCACGATAGTATGCACGAGGATTTTGCTGTGTGGCTGTCGGTTCTTAAAGACGGAGGCAAAGCCAGAGGAATAAATGAACCGCTTCTTATTTACAGAGTTGATCGCAATTCTAAGTCCGGAAATAAATTCAAATCAATGAAAATGACTTACAGAGTCTACAAATTTATCGGACTTAATTTTTTTCAAAGACTTTACTATATGGTGTTTTATACTCTTTCAGGTATAAAAAAGCACAGTTCTATTTAACATTTATCTGGGGTTTGATATGAAGATTTATTTTGTAAATCCACCTTTTAAAGCAGAATATGGAAAGTTTTCTCGAGAATCACGTAGTCCGTGTATTGGTCATAGCGGAGTACTTTACTATCCTTTGTGGCTTATATACGCTGCAGCTTATTCTAAAAAATGTGGCTATGAAGTGGAATTTCTTGATGCTCCTGCAAAACTTTTGAATAAAGAAAAATCACTTGAAATAATAATCGAAAAAGGTAAGGGTGCAAAGCTTTTCATTTTCAACACCAGCACCCCGTCTATATATAGTGACTGTGAGTTTTGTGAAGCGGTTAAAAAGATTTTTCCTGATGCGTTCACTGTGCTTGTCGGAACTCATCCTTCAGCAACAGTTGCGGAAACTTTCACTTTTTCGAAAGCTATTGATGGTATAGCCAGAAAAGAATATGATTTCATAATTAAAAACTTAGCAGATGCTATCGCAGGTAATGATGACCTGTCAACTGTTAAAGGTTTGTCGTATAGAAAAGATGGAGAGATAATCAACAATCCTGATGCTGAACACATTGAGAATTTGGACGAGATTCCTTTTGCGTCGGAATTTATCAAGGAATACCTTGATGTTAATGATTACGTTTTTCCTGCATCTGCTTTGCCGGAAATTCAGATATTTACGGGCAGAGGCTGTCCTGCTAGGTGTAACTACTGTGTGTATCCGCAGACACTACATGGCCACAAATATAGATTAAGGTCTGTTGATAACGTCATCGCTGAATTTGCGTATATTATTAAAGAATTTCCTGATGTTAAGCAGGTTGTTATTGAGGACGATACCTTTACGGTTAATAAAAAGCGTACGATAGAATTTTGTGAAAAGATGATAAGTAGCGGTATGAACAAAAAAATCCGCTGGCTGTGTAACGCGAGAGTTAACCTTGATTTTGAGACCATGAAGATAATGAAAAAAGCTGGTTGCAAGCTCATTATTCCGGGTATTGAGAGCGTGGATCAGACAATACTTAATAACATTAGAAAAGGTACTACGGTGGAACAGATTGAAAATTATATCAAGAATGCTAAAAAAGCAGGATTGATGATACACGCTTGCTATATGGTGGGCAACAAGGGTGAAACTAAGGAAACTATGGAGAAAACCTTAAGTGCTGCCTTGCGTTTTAAGACAGACACTATGCAGTTTTTTCCGCTGATTCCATATCCGGGTACCGAGGCTTATAATTGGGCGAAAGAAAATGGCTTTATTCAGCACGGATATTCGCATTACCTTAAAGAAGATGGAACTCTTAACTGTGTTATTAGTACACCTCAGTTATCATCTGATGACTTGGTATCTTTTTGCGCTCACGCAAGAAAGAAATATTACCTTCGTCCGTGGTACATACTCCATCGTATCAAGAGAGGTCTCACAGACATAGAAGATTTGAAGCGTTCGCTGAAAGCTTTTTCAAGACTTAAAAATTCATTATTTAAAAAGGACGAGTATAATGGCTGATGCTGTTGTTTTTATGAATCCTGTACCAAGTAAAGCACCGCAGATTTCTGCCTTCAAGTTTTTGAAGGTGATTTTGCCGTGCTTTTCTAAAATCAGCATAATTTCATCATCACTTGATAAAACAGATGATGCTCAGGTTATTAACGTAAAATATAAAAAACAGAGCAATAAAATTCTGAGAATTCTCAACTTTATACTGTTTCAGCTAAAGGTTTTTTTAAAGGGAGCAAAAACGCTGAAAAAAGGAGATTACGCTTTTTTCTGGGTTGGGGATAAGATGTTTTTACCAATGCTTTTGTGTAAACTGAAGGGTGTAAAAACTTACTTTTTCCTTTATGGTATGACTTCCCTCGAAAATGATTCTAAAAAGGCACAGAATACGAAAAAAAGTCAAGATTTCTTAGCATCAAAAGCTGATTTTATCTGTGCTGAAAGCGAGTCGGTTTTAACTGACAGAGGAATTAAGCTCAGTGAAAAAACCAAGATAATTCATCTTTATGTAGACAATTTAGGTGATAATTCTATTAAAGAAAATAAAATTGGTATGCTGTGTCGTTTAGCTCACGGAAAATGCGTTCTTGAAAGTATTGATGGATTTTTTGAGTTTCACAAAACGCACCCTGAGTTTAAGCTCGACATTGTCGGAGATGGGTTGCTTTATGATGACTGCAAAAAGAGGATCAAAGAGCTAAGCGCACAAAGCTGTATTACACTTCACGGTTGGCTTTTACACGATGAGCTTTTTAAGTTTATGCCAAAGTGGAAACTGTTATTGTTTCCTACAAAAACCGAGGGAATGCCTAATTCGGTGCTTGAGAGTATGAGTATGGCGATACCTGCTCTGGCTTCTCCGGTGGGTGGACTTAAAGATATTATCGTAGATAAGAAAAACGGCTATGTGTTGGAAAATGATGACGCTTTAACTATTGCAAGATCGCTTACCAAGGTTATTGAAAGCGATACTCTTGAGGTCGTTTCTAAGAACGCAAAGGCAACTGTTGAGGAGAAATTCACGCTTTCCAAAGCACAGGAAAATTTTAAATCACAAATGGGATTTTGATATGAATATTCACTTTATCAGCACTATAAATGGACTTGAAAATGAGGGCATGAGAAACATTGCCACTCATCTTTCTAAGGAGTTTAATAAACAGCATAATGTTACACATTCTGGGCTTAAGAATGTGTTTTCTATCATAAAATATGGTAGAAAAAGCGATGTTACTTTAGTTTTTGCGCGACTTATAAAGTCAGTGTACTACTTGCTAAGGTTCGTGCGCCCCTTTGTAAAGAATATTTGTGTTGTTTGTGTACAGCCTGTGTCTGATGAATTTGCACAGCTTAACAGAAAACACAAAGTGGTTGATTATTGTTTTACTATTTGTAAAGAAGATGTAGTAAACGCTTTTGAAGATAGAATTATCCATATGTTACCTGTTGGTATAAATTCTAAAAAGTTTAATGCTGAACAAGAAAACAAACAAGAGCTTTGCAGAAAACTCGGCATACCAGATGACAAGACTATCGTGCTTCACGTAGGTCATTGTTCGAAAGGTCGATATCTTGAAGAAATGCTCGGCTTGAATAAGGACGAGTTTTACCCGATTATCATAGCGAGCGGTATGTTCGATGACGAAGACACTATTCGCTTGCTTAAAGACGGAAAAGTAGATTTGCGTTTCGGTTTTGTGAAAAATATCGAAGACTACTACAAATGTGCTGATGTGTATTTCTTCCCTACGAAGAGCAGTGAGTTTGTAATCAGCGTTCCACTGTCTTGTATGGAAGCACTTTCTTGCGGTACTCCTGTAGTAGCATATAAATCATTTGAAAAAATGTCGCTTATAAAAACTAATAGCGACAAAGCATTAACACTGATAGATACAGCAAATGAGCTGAGTGATGCTATAAGGAAAGCAAAAACTAATAAGCAACATAAGTCATATCTGTTGAATCCGAAAAGTTGGTCGCAGATAAAAGACGAAGTTGTTGTTACACTTGAGAAAATTTTGGAGTAACTTATGAATAAAAAAACAGTTTGTTTCATCGGACTTGACGGTTCAGGAAAATCAACTTCTGTTGATTATGCGTACGAGGTATTGAAAAGTCGCGGTGTAAAAGTTAAAAAGGTCAGAGCAGCTTATGTTATCAAGGTGATGTCGTTTTTTATTAAGCTGGGTAAAAAACTTGTTTTGAAAAAAGATTCGAATCCTTATGGTGGTGACTACAAATCTTACCTTGAAAATATGCGCAAACAGAGTGAAAAAAAGGGAATATACAAGATTTTTACAATGCTCACAACTTTTGAATTTAAGTGTCAGATTTTCTTTTCTATCACACTGAACAAGCTTTTTGGCTATAACCTACTAGTGGACAGATATATCTATGACAATGCAGTGACCTATGCCGCAAATCTAGGCAAGGATACTGAGTTTTTGCGTTCTACAATTGAGAAAAAGTGGAAGAATGCTCCAAAGCCTGATTTGATTGTTTATATCAAAACTCCGATAGAAATCTGTCTTTCACGTAAAGATGATATTCCTGACCCACTTTATCTTGAGATAAGAGAACCGCTTTACGATGAAATAGCTTCGCTTTACAATGCGAAGATTATTCGTGGTGATATAGAAAAAGATGTTATGTTAAGTCAGGTTATAGATGCTATCGACAGCATTTGATGAAAGGCGTTTTTTATGATAAATAAGCTTATTGTTATTGGTATCGACGGTATGGATTTTGACCTTGTGAAGAAATACGAGGACAAACTTCCTACATTGTCGAAGATGTTGAAAGAGAATAATTATCCTCGCTTACGTTCGGTTTTTCCTGCTGATACAACTCCTGCGTGGTCTACTATATACACGGGAGTTGACCCGACAGTTCACGGTATTATCAACTTCGTGAATGTTAAGGACAGGGACAATTCGTACAAGCCGTTTGAGTTTGACGATTCGGCATTCAAGGGCAAGACTTTCTGGGATAAACTCAACGAAATGGGGTTCAGCACAACTGTGCTTTTGCCGATGAATATAAAACAGGGATGGGGAATTAACGGCACGATGATTACACGACCTTATAAAGGCGAAATGCACGTTTTTCCAAAATCCAAGGAGTCTTTGTATAATCCTAAGATTTCTATTCTTGGTACTGAAGCGAAGTTTACATCTGAAGCTAAACTTGATTTTTTGAAGAAAGATTTCTTTGCTAAATCAGACGAAGAGTTTAGACTTACAAAACTTGCGATTGAAAACGAAAACTGCGACTTTTTGTTTTCGTACTTTTCAACAACAGATGGTTTGTGCCACGATTTCTGGCGTCATTGTGATGAAAATCACCCTGAATATCCAGGTGAGAATGAACATAAAAACGCTATCCGTGATTTGTACATAAAAATGGATAACCATCTTGCAGAAATTATTAGTATGTGTCCTGATACTCCGCTTTTAGTTTTGAGTGACCACGGACACGGAGCAAGACCTGTATATATAGCAAGAGTTAACGAGATGTTACATCGTTTCGGTTATTTGGAGCCGAAAACAGGTGCAAGTGGTTCGAAGAAAAAGAAGAAGTCTTTGAAAGGCTTTATCAAAAAGTTTGCACTCAATTTTGTTGCGCGTTTCGGACTACCGAAATGGGCAGTTAAGATTGCGAGAAAAGTTCCCGTTTGGAAAGGGATTTTCGCTTCTGGAAATGACTTTGATTGGGATAAAACTGTTGCGTACCTCAGCGACCTTTCAGCGCTTAAAAACTACAGCTATGGTGGTATCAGAGTTATCGCTGATGATGATAAAAAAGACGCTTTGTGTGATGAGATTATAGAAAAGCTGAAAACGGTTATGATTGACGAAAATACACCTGCGTTTACGTGGATAAAGCGAACTAACACTCACTATCACGGTGAATATTTAAATCGTTATCCTGAAATTATTTTTCAGCTTGATGAAATGTATGGTGCTGACTGGAATTTAGGTGAAGAACTTTTCGAGAAAAAAGGATTTATGCACAGACTGTCGCCTGGCGCTCACAGATACGAAACCGCAGTTATTGCATCAAAAGGCATAATTCTCGATAAACCTCAGTACGAAATGACAGATGTAAGAGATATTATACTATCTGTTTTCAAATAATTCTTAATTAGAATTCTTTAGGAGAATAAAGATGAGCAGAATTTTAATTTGGGAAACTCTCGCTAAAATTGGCGGCGGACAGGAAATGACACTCAAGGTGGCTGATATACTAAAAGAAAGCCACGAGCTTCACTTCCTTATCCCCGAAGAGGGGGAGTTGTCTTTACAGCTGAAAAAAAGGAACATTTCTTACACTCTTATGGGCGACCAAAGTATGCCTAAAGGAGAGAAAGGTTTTTTGGGCCTTGTTAAATTTGCTTATCTTACCGTAAAAGCTAGCATTTTGGGAAGAAAAGCTGTGAGTGAATTTCAGCCTGACTATTTATACGCACCAGGTCCTGCGGCTTTAGTTTGGAGTGCGATGTGCGCAAAACGTGGTACAAAAGTTGTCTGGCATTTGCATCATATTTTTCAGTCTGGTGCAACGCTTAAATTGATAAACTTTTTCAGCAGTTTTAAATGCGTTAAAAGAATTATATCTGTTTCCGATTGTGTCTCAACTCAGATTAGTAATCCAAAAGCAGAAGCTAAAAAGTTAACGATTTATAATCCTGTGAATAAGATTTCTGATGATGCTATACGCAAGAATTTATGTGATGAATACCCATCACTTGATAAAAAGCTTAAGGTAGCTCAAATCGGGTTCATAACTCCTACTAAAGGTCAGAACGTTTCAATTGAAGTTCTGGATAATCTTAAAAGCAGGGGAGTAGACGTATCTCTTGCGATTATTGGAAGTGTTAGAGAAGAAGACGAGTGGTATAAGCAGATGCTCACAAAAAAAATCAAGGCGTACTCTCTTGAAGATAATGTAGTGTTCACAGGTTTTCGAACTGACGTTGAAGAGATTGTAGGAACATTCGATGTGGTTTTTGTACCATCTGTGGAAGGGTTTTCGCTTGTTGCGGCTCAGGCTGTTATGGAAAATGTGCCTGTGCTGTCTATTGACAAAACGGGTTGTACCGAGATTGTAAAGAAAAGCTCTTGCGGTATGATTTATTCGAGTGATTCTGATATTACGGTGATAGCGGATACTCTTTTGAAAACTGCATCACTTGATATAAAAAGTGAAAAAGAAAAACACTCGGATTTTCTCTTATCCGAGTGTTCTGAAGATAATTTTACTATGAAGATTTTAAATCTGTTTTCTATCTGATATCTTGTGAGGGCTTTTAGGTACATAGTGAGCCATTTTGAGTAGTAGTAAAGCTCCAAACCATAGGTAGCTACAGGTGATATTGTCAACAGAAATAAGGGCTATTATTGTCATTGTATATCCAATAACAAGTGCGAGATACGATGTGTTTTTAGGGCAGTTTAGATTATAAGAGCGTAATTTTATCCAGCCCAGTATCAAAACAGTGAAAAAGTAAATAATTGCGATACCACCTACGATGAAACCACATTCGCATATGAATTGCAACCATGTGTTGTGAGTCATGCGTCCAATTGATGAAAATAGACTCATGTTGTTATACCCAATACCAAACAGAGGATTCATATCCCAATAAATTCTAAGACTTTCTTTCCATATTGATAACCGCCCGAATTCATCAGTGAGACTTGAACGGTTTGAGTAAGTAGATAGCAAGGTTGAGATTATATTTTGACCCCATTTAGACATAGTTGTGATGAGAAATCCGATGCACACAACTAAAACAGAGACCATGCTTAATAGTTTCTTCTTAATACTATCGAACTGTATAACACATACAATTGATGTGATAATAACGCAAACTATACAACAGAAAAGACCCATTCTCGAACCGCTTAATAATATACATACTATTGAAATTACGAGAGTGAGAATATGATATATGTTGAACTTCTTGAATAGTTTTGAGATGCATGAAGGGATTGCAAAAGAAAATTGAAGGAACATCGTGTTTGGGTCAAAAGCAAAACCTCTTAGTCTTAACGTGACAGTATATTTTCCGTTGATCATATCGCCCATGGATAAGAACATACCGTTGTCTGCACGGTTTAAAGCTACAATACTGTTAAGGGCAAAGCCGTTTTCTAAAAGAATATATGCTAGTACGTAAACTATGCCACAACCAAAACTTGATGCAATGAAAACATCGCTGAGTTGCTCAATGTGGTTTAGGTTTGTGCTGCTACAGTAAAGTTGTGCGCAGATATATACTATCAAAGTCATCAAAGCAGCTTTAACAGAAGAAAAATTATCGCAGTTAATGAAGTTTACGGTGACTATGAAGATACTGATAATTCCTAAAAACAACTGCCATTTGCTTGCTGAAAGATCAAAGTTTGTTCCTTTGTTCCTTGCGTATAAAATAATTGGTAGAATAAAAGCAAAAACCATATATGGTTTAATAGTAGCTCCTGCAATACTGATTCCGTAAGCGTCGATTGGAATGAGAAGCCACATATAGTTTGCAAGGTCTATTTTTTTGTTGATTAATGGTATGTATGATAGAATCAAAGCTATGATTATCAATAACCACATCATAGTGACTTCACCTTTCTGTAGAAATATTATATCTTCTTGGATATATAAAACTAATATAGCACAAACGATTTTTATTTACAATAATTATTTGAGGGTATTCTAATGACTGAGAACACAAGAACTCAAAATTCAATAAAAAATGCGTCATCTGAAGTAATAGGCAGACTTACTATTGCCGGCAGCAAGTTTATACTGCGCACAGTGTTTATATATACATTGGGTATTCAGTACAATGGTATAGCGGGACTATTTAATGATGTTTTATTTATGTTTTCTCTCGCTGAATTGGGAATTAGTAGTGCAATATCTTTTGCTTTATATAAGCCGATTGCGAATAAAGATGAAGATGCTATTGTTCGAATAATGAAGTTTTACAAGATAGTGTATCGTATTATTGCGGGAGTTATTATGCTCTTAGGCATATTCATGCTTCCTTTTTTACAGTATCTTGTTAAAGATGTTCCAGATATCAAGGAAAGTATACACTTGATATTTATGCTATTTGTAATCCAGTCGGCATCGTCGTATTTGTTTGTTTACAAAGCTACACTTCTTGAAGCTAATCAGCAAAAGAGAGTTGTATCGTTTGTGAATATGATCACAGCTATAATACAGACGGTTGTTGAAAGCGTTATATTAATAGTATTCAAAGAGTATTTGTTATACCTTGTGTTCAGCATTATATTTACATTAGGTAAGAATATTACAATTTCAAAGCTGGCGGAAAAGCAATTCCCTGTGCTTAAGAAAAAAAACGTCGGACCTCTCACAAAATTGGAAGCAAAACAAATTAAATCTGATATAGGAGCAACGGCAATATATAACATTAGTGACGTTGTAGTGCAAACTACAGACACAATCGTTGCCGCGGCATTTTTCCCTACTACAATTGTAGGTGTTCTTTCAAATTATCGCTTGGTGATTAATACTCTAAATACGTTGATAAGTCAAGTTTCATCTTCATGTGTCCCAAGTATCGGGAATCTGGCTGTGAGCGCAACTGCGAAACGTATGAAAAAGCTTTATGACCAAGTAAGCTTTTTGATGTTTATGGTAGGCAATTTTGTTTGCGCTGCATTAATTGGGCTTCTAAATCCTTTTGTGGGAAATATATGGCTTAGTAATGAGTATTTGTTGATTTCTCCTACGGTCATTGTAGTTGTATTTAATCTTTACCTTTGCATAATGCAGTATCCTAATTCTGCTTATCGTAAATCTAATGGTCTTTTTGTACAGGGCAGAATGGGTCCTGCAATTATGACATTGTTAAATGTTGTACTCTCTGTGATATTTGCTACATATTTTTCACGTTTTGGAGCGCAGTGGGGTGTTTTTGGAATACTTCTCGCCACACCGCTTGCGCGTCTTGTTACAGAAACGTGGTTTGACCCGTATGTTGTGTATAAGTACGTTTTTAAAGAGAAAATGGTGAAGTATTTTTTAACACGATTAATCTATTTTGTTGTGGCGGTTGTATCTTGTTTTGCTACGCATTTTTCGATACAATCGTTGATAAATGTGTTGTCAGTTAGAAATGTCTATCTTGATTTTCTACTTAGGGTCTGTTGTGTATGCATTGTTCCTAATGTTATTATGCTTCTTGTGTTTTTTAAAACAAAGGTTTTCAAAGAAAGCGTTGGAATGGTTCTCAAGGCGGTGTTGAAAAGAAAGAAAAAATAAATAGTTTTTAACTCTCACCTAAGATTATGCTGTAGTGTGTAATCTTAGGTGTTTTATTTTGTCACATTTCACAAAAAATAGACACATATGTTATTCCACTTGTTAAATAGCATAAAAAATTCAGGTTGATTTTGGCTATTTTTACACTACAAAAAATGGTTACAATATTGTATAATATTGATGAGTAATTGCGGGCGTGTTCGTTTAACGTTCGCTTACATCAAATTTTTTAGAAAGAGTGATACTTATGAAAAAGTCAACAAGAGTTCTCTCGATTGTACTTGCTATGTTAATGTTGTTTTCAATGTTTACAGTAGCCGGTACAGCAGCGAACGTCGATGTTGCAAACACAAGTGCAAGTGTTACCTCGGATGGTACTGCTAGACTTTATTTTAATATGTCTGCTGTATCTTGGTGGGATACTGCATCAGCAGGTGGCGGTAACTATGCGTACTTCTTTGGAACATCAGGAAGCACATGGTCTGCAAAGGCTGTTAAATACAGCGGTAGTACTTACTATGTCGCAATCCCTGAAGGTACATGGGAAAATGTTATCCTTACCCGTAACTCCGTAACATCTAACCCATCATGGGACAACAAGTGGAACCAGACAGGTGACCTTACATTAAGTGCAACAAGCAACTACATTAGTAAGTTCTCTGCTGATTCTACATCAGTAACATGGGGAACAGCTGTTAAGCCTGCTTCTACTGCTACAGTTACAGCTAGTGCTGAGAGTATAGAGTTAGGTAACACAGTTGAACTTAGCACAGCTTTAGATACTAATGCTGACATCAACACTATCGCTTCTGTTGAGTACTCAGCAGTAAACGGTACTGTAGAAAACGCTGTATATACACCAAATGCAGTTGGTGACGATACCATTACAGCTACTGTTACTTATTATCCAAACGGATATTCTAGTCTCGTATCTACGGTTACAGCTACAGTTAATGTAACAACAACTGAGGCTTCTGGTGAGCAGCCATCATCTGAAGAAGAACCATCTTCAGAAGAAGAACCATCATCTGAAGAAGAACCATCTTCAGAAGAAGAACCATCTTCAGAAGAAGAACCATCTTCAGAAGAGGAACCATCTTCAGAAGAGCCTATCGCTAAGAAAGCTTACTTCATCAACTCACCTAAGTGGGACGAAGTTTGTGCTTACGCTTGGATTGAAGGCGGAGCAGCTATGTCATGGCCTGGTACTCCTATGACAAAAACTGAAGAAACTGTTAACGGTTTCGATGTTTATGAAATTACAGTAGACGTTGATTATGAAAACATCATTTTCAACAACAATGACAAGGGTTCTCAGACTGACGACCTTACATTCATGGAGGGTCAGTACTATGATCTCAAGACTACAACATGGTACGAGTCTATTGAAGATGTACCTGCAGTAGATTTACTCGCAACAGACCGTTACCTCGCTGGTTCATTCAACGGTTGGTCAACTTCTAAAAATGAGTTTAAACTCAATGCTGAGGGTGAGAGAACAGGTTATATTACACTTACACTCGAAGCTGAAACAACATACGAGTTCAAGGTTGTTAGAGAAGGTACTTGGACAAGTAACGCTACACCTATCACAGGTACAGTTGAAGGTCTTACTTTCAGTTCATCTGTAAGCGATAACGCTAAACTTACAACAACAGTAGCCGGTGAGTATGTATTCTCATTCGGTCTTGATAATTCACAGCTTTCAGTTACATATCCTGTAGTTGAAGAGCCATCATCTGAGGAAGAGCCATCTTCTGAGGAAGAGCCATCTTCTGAGGAAGAACCATCTTCTGAGGAA
Organism: Ruminococcus sp.; assembly: GCA_017464765.1. GTDB lineage: Bacteria > Bacillota > Clostridia > Oscillospirales > Acutalibacteraceae > Ruminococcoides. The sequence goes on along the minus strand of JAFTYK010000035.1, from coordinate 60,497 downwards.
GAACCTTCATCTGAAGAAGAAACAGATCCTCCTGTAGTTATTCCTGCAGGTTACTACCTCGTTGGTACATTAAACGGCGAGAATTGCTGGAGCGTTGATGAAAACTCTGCTGACAGAATGTTAGTTGCTAACGAAGGCGCTGAAGGCGAATATATGCTCGACTACACATTTGTAGAGGGTGACGCAATTAAGGTTGTATACTTTGATGGTACAAAGATCACAAAGTGGTACAACGACGGTGGCGATGACTACGGTATCGGCGCTGCAAAAGCTGGCAAAGCTACACTTTACTTTAGACCAGAAGGTAATGACACATGGTCATACTATTATTTCACAGTAATTCCTGAGGTAGTTCCTTCAGAAGAGCCATCTTCAGAGGAACCATCATCAGACGATGATCCTGCAACAGGCGATCAGCCAGAACCTTCAGAGGAACCATCATCAGACGATGATCCTGCAACAGGCGATCAGCCAGAACCTTCTGAGGAACCATCTTCAGAGGAGCCTTCATCAGAAGAGCCATCAGAGGCCCCTGTTGAAACAATGACAATCTACTTCCAGAACAACTGGCTGTGGTCAGATGTACAGGCATACTTCTGGGGCTCTGCATCAGCAAATAACCCAGAATGGCCTGGCAACAAAATGGACTTCTATGATAACGATGGTACATACGATGTATACGTGATTGAAGTTCCAGTTGATATCGAAGGTCTCATAATCAATGGTATCAAGGACGACGATTCTGGAGAACGCGATAAGACACCTGACATTAAGGAAGGTTTCTACGATGGTATCTGCTACTCTATGACATGGGATAACGGTAATGCTGTAGTTAGCTGCGATATTAAAGATATCTTCCCAGATGAAGAGCCATCAGAGGATGAGTCATCAGAAGATGAGTCATCAGAAGACCCATCATCAGAAGAGCCATCATCAGAAGAGCCATCTGAAGCTTTCTCTTGCATGACAAGCTGGAATCACACACACAATACAATCACAATCAGTTGGGAAGTTAAAGGTGCTTCAAGTGTAAATGTATACTTCGGTGCAGATCCAGAAGCATTGGAAAGAGTTCACACAACAGAAGAATTTAACTCATCATATACAGTTGAGGGTCTTGAAGCTGATACAACATACTACTACTTAGTAACTGGTATTGTTGGTGAAGACGAAAAAGCTTCTTATCTAGCTAGCGTTAACACAGCTGAAGCTCCATCAGAAGAACCATCTTCAGAGGAGCCATCTTCAGAAGAGCCATCTTCAGAAGAGCCATCTTCAGATGAACCTTCTTATGAGAAGGTTGAGAAGGTTTCAGGCGTTAAGGCTGAAGCTAACGGTAGAAAATCATTCACAGTTTCTTGGGACGCAGTTGATGGTGCGCTTAACTATTGGGTATTTGTTAACGGACAGCCACATACACTCGTTAGAGGTACATCATTATTAGTTGAGAATTGTAAGGTTGGTACTGAGTACGAAGTTTATGTAATAGCATACTATCCAGACGATAGCATTACACCTAATGCAAAAGCTGACGTAGTATCTGTTAAGACTGAGGCATATGAGTACACAACTACATATACACCAGACGATTACTCACTCACAATTAACTGGGAAGCTAAAGATGCTACAAAGACATGGATTTATTATGGTACAACACCTGATAGCATCAAGATTTACGCTTCATCTGTTACAGATTCATACACAATCACAGGTCTTGATTCAAACACAACATACTATTACACACTTGCTCATTTAATTGACGGTGTTATAGTTTACACAGACGTAATCGTTGAAGCTAAGACAGATATCGATGAGTCACGTGTTGCAACAGCAACTGTAGTAGAAGATAGCGTTGTAGTTGATTGGAACGAATTAGACGGAGCTACAAACTATTGGGTATTAGTAGAAACAGAAGAAAAGACATCTGTTTATAGAACTAACGATACAACATTTACAGTACCTGGTATTACAGGCGAATGTGTAGTAACCGTTAAAGCTGCAGTTGGTGACAAGGTAATTGATTTCTACTCTGTAGAAGTGTAATTCACAATTGCTTATAACGTAAATAGAATCGGGGAGCCTTATGGCTCTCCGATTTTTATATCTAAACAAAAGGCACTTCCGAAAATTAAATCGGAAGTGCCTTTTCAGCATTTAGTTTCTTTTACATCATAAGAACGCCACGGTCGCAGAATTCGTCGAATTTATCTTTGAATTCATCCGGAACTTTGTACTCGATTACAATATCTTCATTGGAATCGTATTTAGAGATATAGTAGCTTCCGTCTTCATTTCTGTAGACATCGTATGATTCTTCGAAAAACATATTGTCTTTGTTTGTTTTATAGAGACAGAACATATACTCTGAGTTGTAATTATAACTCTCAAATGGTTCTACTGTTTTTTCAATATTATTTATAAGCTCGGTTTCCTCATCTGTGAGTGTGTACAGGAAGAACTCTTCATATCCCAATTCTTCGTTGTACTTATAGTAATCATAGCAGTAGTTGCTAAACTCAATGCCCTCGTTTATTTGATTTATCACATCGTCATAGATGTCGGCTTTACAGTATAGCACTTCTTCAGTCGGGTCATATGAGGAGTTTTCGTAGATCGCATAACTACGTATACCACCACTTAAGCCAATATGTTCATCAGTGTAATCTGCGCAGAGATAGCCGAAAACGAAGTTTTCGTCAACTGATAAGTCAAGCATTACGCTGAATCTATCAGCTAAAAGCACAGGGACATCAGGGTCGGTTATTTTAATGTTCTCATAATATCTTGCGATTGGGGTAGGAGGATTAGGAACATCGATTCTTTTATATTCAACGCCGTTGTAGATGAATGCGCTTGTATCACCTTTTTCTACCCATATAGCTTGTTGTTTTTTTAATTCGTCCAGCTCATCACAACCTGTAAGGCACAGACACATCATAAGTAAAGCTAAAAGTAGAACTAAAAATTTAGTATTCTTTTTCATATCTATACCCCTTTCTTATTCTAGATTGAGCTTCTTTGTTATTGAGCTCTTTGTGACAGCGAAGTATAATAGATTGAGCAGCAAGCTGATTACTATTGCTAAACACCAACCCAAGTGGTTTGTGAAAATAGGGTGGTAATACAGGTAGTTCAATATCTCTTCGATATGCAACTCTTCGTAGAAAGTGTTCACAATGATAATTGCTATTGTAGCTAAAACCTGAAGAATCATATAGTAAGCGAAGAAAATTCCTACTGCACACGCAACACGATTTTTCTTAGCTCGCTGACCGAGTGCTATACAAGCGTAAAACAGCATATAAGAAGTTGAAATAACCACAACAAGAGTTACGATAATTTCCAATATGAAGAGTGTTGTGTGTTGACTGTACTGAATGTAGAACTGCTTAATAATATAGCCTAATGCTCTGAAAAGCTCTACACAAACATCACCAAAAGTGATGACACATGTAGCTATGCTTATCATAACAATGCTAAAAAGCTGGGCGATAAAAGCGACTGTATTCTTCACGAAAATGTGCTGTGTTGGTGTCACTGGAAGGGTGAAAGAAAGGTAACCCTCGCTTGTGAAAAGATTAGTATAAAAACGTCTGATACCAAAAATAAAAGTGAGTAATACACATACAACTACACCAATACAAAAAGCGACAACTGATGACCAGAAAACAATGTCGTAGGCGGTTGAATCATTTTCGAAAAGTTGTACAAATCTTCCTAAAAGTCCTATACCGATAAGTATCATGTGCATTGGTAAAATTGTACGTAGGTAAGCGTACATCTCGTGTTTAAATAGTTTCTTTACCATCTGAATACCTCCCTGAAGAGTGCATCAACGCTTTTGCCGTTTTCTTCCCTGATTTCGTCGATTGACTTCTGGAGAAGAATATCACCATTCTGGATAAAAATAGCTTCGTCTAAGATTTGCTCTATATCAGAAATAAGGTGAGTAGAAATGAGGACCGTAGCCTCAGGATTGTAGTTGTTGATGATTGTAGAAATAACGTAATCTCGAGCGGCAGGGTCAACACCTGCGATTGGTTCGTCGAGTACGTAAAGTTTTGCGTTTCTGCTCATAACGAGAATCAGGCAAACCTTTTCTTTGTTGCCCTTAGAAAGAGTTTTGAGCCTTGTGGTAGGGGTGATACCCAGACGATTTAGCATAGTGTAAGCTACATCTTCTCTGAAATCTGCGTAAAAATCCTTGAAGAAATCGATAATCTGTTTTACTGTCATCCAGGAATTCAGGTACGAATTATCAGGAAGATAAGCTACATTGCACTTTGTTTTTACACCTGGCTTATTACCGTTTACTAACACTGTACCCTCAGTAGGGGTCAAAAGTCCGTTTATAAGTTTAATAAGAGTAGTCTTTCCTGAACCGTTAGGACCTAAAAGACCGACAATTTTACCGCTTTCAAGAGTCAGGTTGATGCTGTTGAGTGCGGTAGTATTTGCGTATTTTTTAGTGAGATTTTCACATCTTAGAATTTCACTCATTTTCCCACTCCTTAACATAGTTTTTGATTGCGTTATTACTCATACCTAACGCATTTAATTCTGTAAAGTAAGCCTCGGTTTTTTCACGAATCAAGTTTTCGAGTGTCTCCTTAGCGTATATGATATCCTCACAAACAAACCAACCAGAGCCTCGCACCGAATAGAGGATACCGTCATTTTCCAGCTGTTCAAAAGCTTTCTGAACCGTGTTCGGGTTAACTCCGGCATTTATAGCGGTTTCTCGTACGGAGAACATTTTCTCGCCCGGTTTGAATTCCCCGAGTGCTATTTGTAAGCAAACTTGTTCGCAAATTTGTGGACACAAGGGCTTCACCTTATCCAAAGTCCACTTCATTAAATCACCTCCGTAAAAAGTAACTGTATTACTTCACTAGTACAATAATACAGTTAGCACACAAATTTGTCAATACCTTTTTTGAAAAATTATTCAACAATGGGAGAGTTCGCAATGTCCCTCTAATTAGAGTTCAAATACTGGTGAAATAAAAATAGGGTATCGAAAGCGATACCCTGTAAATTATTTGATTTCTTGTTCTAATGTTTTGAATGTGTTTGTGTTGAAGAAGTCGTAAAGAGAAATTTCCAAGCCGTCACAGAGCTTTTTGAGTGTAACCACACCTGCGTTCTGACTACCGCCGTTGATGATGTTCTTGAGTGTTGATGGCGGAACAGCTGAGATTCGAGCTAATGCATTTACAGATAGATTCTTTTCTTCGCATAACTGTAATAATCTGTTTGCAACTGCTTTTCGTGTATCCATAAAAATCACCTGATTATGTATTGAATTGCTTATCTGATAATTTGAGAATGTAATCAGTAGTAACACCGTAAAATTTTGCAAGCTTTACGAGTAGTTCGTCAGTAAGCTGTTGAGTGCCTGTTTCTATATAACTGTATTTTCTCTGAGTAATGCCGATAGCCTTTGCAACCTGTGTTTGTGTAAGGTCTCGGTCTTCTCGTAAATCTTTAATCCTGTTATCCATATAATCACCAACTGTATTATATGATAGATAAAATTTGTCTATTGACTTTTAGATAAATATTATCTAAACTAATATATGGTGATGATATGATTATAGATATTACAGGGGTGAAGCTCTTACCAGGAAACAATGGGGAAGACTGCAAAGGCAACGGAAACCACCTTGACGAAAACGGAAACATAATCGAATGCTGCTGTGACGAGTGTGATTACTTACTTTGTTGTACATCAAATAGTATTAATTGTGATGAGTGTACAGACACAGATTGCCCAAGAAATACAGAATGATAGCGTGAGTTTCTACTATAACGCACATAATATAAAAGTCGCAACCGTATATACGATTGCGACTTTTTTGTGGAGCAAAAGCATTGAAATCCGAACACATTTTATGAGCGCTTCCAGGGTCCCCGAAAAGCCATTGGCTTTTTGGGGAGAAGGAAGAGCAAGGGAGTGGACGGATATTTTCGCCAAATGGCGAAAATGTAGTCGAACGTACTTTGCTCTGACGTGGTGGAGATGAACCACGGAGGGACATAAACACAATTTCTCGTGAATTGCTCAATAATGCCTATAATCCGCGGTTTTCTAAACTTTCTCATAAAGCGAAAAAGATTTTAGAAAACGAAGTTTTTTAGTCTGCGAAGGATAAAATTGTTAGGATAAATTACTTATTTGTTTTCCTCTTCTGTTGCTCGTTTTAACACTTCAACGATATTCAAGGTAGGCAAAACAAGTGGTTTGTGGTTAGCATTTAATACAAGCATTGACATAGTAGAACGAAGATATGGAAAAAGTATGGCTACTGAGTTTTCGTTGAGTAAAACCTCTTTGTCTTCAGCATCAGAATCAATTGAAAAATTACCAGTAATAATAACTTCTGTAGAGAAAGGAAATGGATTTTCTTCAGTCGAGATGATTCTACAACCTAAAACGACTTCGAAATCTTTGTCGCTGATTTGATTGATTTGATGTTTGAATTCTGGGCAAATATTACATTTAGTTGTAGTACAATCACTATTCTCCTCAAAATAAAGATGATTTACTTTATAACCTTCAAATTGCAGGGATGAAATTATACTCATATTCTGATTGTTCATAATTAAAACCTCCAAATAAACAATTTTTAAATTGTGTTGGTTTTGTGTAACAACTTTTCGATATCACTTTAGGTGTATATCGATTGAGTGTATCGTTAATTTTCTGTATTTCTCCTTCATCTAATCTAGCGATTTGATGTTCAAATAATGTTTTAAAATTATCGATATTTTGCGATAATAGAATTAGGTTGTTTTGGGCGGTATCTTGAATAGAACCGTTTTCATATCTCGCAATAGTTTTTTCACCTAATCCTAATACCTTTGCAAATGTGGTTTGAGATATTCCATATCTCTCTCGTATAGCGATAATTTCTTCAGGTGTTAGTAAGTTGTGTTTTTTACGATATAAACTGTAAGCAACCTTTAAGTTGTTGCTGTCATGTTCAGGATTCCAAACTTTCTGTCCACAGTCTTTACAGTATGTGACTTTTGAAACTATTTCAATATTGTCACCACGAACACAAATAACTTCATGTTCTTCTCGAATTTCAAAGTTGTGCTCATTGTAGCAATTAGAGCAAATCATTGATGAAACCTCCTTTTAAAAATAAAACTAATACTAAATCATATTACTTATTCCCATTCATCAATGTGAAAACTCAATACTTTCAAATCTTTATCTATCAAGTATTCGATTTTAAATTTTATATATATAGTATTGCCTAAAACATTTTTCTTAAATACCCATAACTTGTCGGTTTTTGGGTAATCATGGTCGACTTCTGGACCTTTAATATAGTCACAAAACTTAAGGTCTCGGATTTCGTCAATAGCATCATCCCATGTAATACCGAGAGCAGCGAGAGTGTTTAGATTTTTATCTCTGTCTTCGGGGCAATAATGACCAGAGTCAATTGCATCTCGCATATCTTGTAGCAGAATTTCTACATCTGCTTTTCTACTTATCATTAAATCCCACCCATACTAGTAGAATGGTATCATATGATACCTTATTCTATTTTAGCATATTATATGGAATTGTCAACTCTTTTAATTTATTTACTGTGTTTTATTAGTTGTTATGACTATATATCAATTATTAATATGGTTATAGGATGACTTCTTATGTACCAGTAAGAAGATGATGTTTACTAATATATTGACAAACTATCGTTAAAACGATACAATATAGATGAAGAATAAACTATCGTTAAATCGATACAATGATTAGAAGGTGTTATTGATGAAGAACGAGTTAACTATATATCATGGTTCGAACAAAATTATAGAAAGACCTTTGTTTGGAGCAGGTAACCCGAATAATGACTACGGTTTAGGTTTTTACTGCACAGAAACACTAGACCTTGCGAAAGAATGGGCTTGCTCTGCTGAAACTGATGGTTATGCAAATAAATATTCCTTGAACACTGATGGGCTTAAAATTTTGTCGCTCACAAGTGGTGAGTATAATATCTTAAATTGGCTTGCAATACTTCTTGAAAATAGAAAGTTCAGATTAAGTAGCGATATTGCATTAGAAGCAAAAGAGTATATTTTTGAAAATTTTTTGATAGACTATAAGAATTACGATATCATCAAAGGATATCGAGCAGATGATTCGTATTTTTCATTTGCAAATGCATTTTTGAATAGTACCATATCTATTTCGCAGTTGGAAAAAGCAATGGTGCTTGGAAAACTGGGTGAGCAAATAGTTGCGGTGTCTAAAAAAGCATTTGATGCATTAAGTTTTGAAGAAGCAATTCCTGCTGAAAATGAAATCTATTTCCCAAAGAAACTTGCTCGTGATAATTTGGCAAGAGAAGAGTTCAGAAAGGAAAAGAAAAAAGGTTCTGTATTAACAGAAAAATATATCCTCGATATTATCAGGGAAGGATGGAAAAACGATGATGACCGCTTACAACGAGTTATACTTGGATGATGCGATGCATAATCTTGCCGATATGGTGGAGTATGCAGTGTCTGATTTGGGATTTGAGCCAGATGAGTTTTTCGGCTGGTTTGTGTCATCTGGAATAGCAAGTAAATTTGAAAAGGGCAATCCAAAGTATATTGCAGGTATGTCTGGTGTTGAGTTGGCAGAAGCAGTACTTACTAAAACTAATGTTGCCTTCGTATCAAAAGAGCCTTCCTATTCGATTGATAAGGGTAGGGAGTACTGGGCAGGATGGATACTTGCTTATTATCAATGGGCAACTGGTATGCGATTTGAGGATATCATAAAGAATGGTTTGCCTTTGTCAAAGGTTATGTCGATGTATATTCTTCATGAAGCAGATGAAGGTAAGTTCGTTGAGAATGCAAATGATATAATCGCTCGCAACAAAGAATCAAAAATTACCAGATTACAGGAAATAAGAAAATCAAGAGGTTTCACCCAGCAACAGTTGAGCGATGCATCAGGTGTCAAGGTTCGTATGATACAGTTGTATGAACAAAGACAAAATGACCTTTCAAAAGCAAGATTTGAAGTTGTACTGAGCCTTGCAAAAGCACTTGGTTGTGAAATCGAAGATTTGATAGACTAACGGGTGGGGAATACCCCATCCGTTTTTTATTTGTGTAGGTGTTTGAATACAAATCATGGTATATATTTATTTAAGTAATTATGATACAATTAATATGTTAGGCTGAGATGGTTATTAGGGAGGTAAATATGGCTGTTTGTTATTTTAGTAGAGACTATAAGAAAAAATACAATTGTGAATATGAAATAAAGGATAAAATTTTTGAGGTAATTATAGATTACGATATTATGGATGAATTAGAGTCGGTCAATGGAATAAAAGCATTTGGTAATGATACAGAATTTATAGATAGAGATATATTGATTATCGACTACAATAATAGAAAGAATTATTTGTTAAAGAATGCTTATTATTGTGGTCATAGTAGTACTTATGCAACTCCAGATGGTGGAACGAAAACAAAGTTCCATGCTTGTGTTGTTTTTGAACATAATGATTATAAGAAACTAGCCGAACTTCTTGATACACCAAAGATAAAAAAGGTAAGATTACATAGTAAATCGGTAAACGACCTGATTGGTTATCCTAGTTTAATTCTTACAGAGAGTAAAGAAAAGAATACTGTTGAATTATATAAGAACAAGGAACATAACAGAGTAGAGGTGAATTATAATAATATTAAGAGTGTTAGTGTTGCTGACAATTGGTTTTCAAATTTCAGTGGGAAAGCCAAGACTATGCAGATTGATTTTGACGGGTATATAGAAATAGAATTGTATAAAAGAGCAAATTATGACGATGCATATGACTATATCTACGAATTGCAAATATATCTGCAGTTGTACTATAAAAACAAGTTTATAGTTGATAAAGTTACTGTGATGATAGAAGGAGAGTACTATGGCTTATTAAATATGCATAGAAAGATTGATTATACAGAAAAACATGTATTCTCAACGGTTAAAGAGGAGTTGTTAGATTTTTTAAAAAAGTGCTATACTTTAATACCTTACAGAAAAAGTAAATCGGAAATTAGAAACATACCATATATTATATTTAAGGCACCAAGAAATATAGAAGATAGTTTTCTGATGTATTACAGATTTATAGAGTGTTATTATAAAAAACAACAAATCAGTAATATAAGAAAAACATTTATTTCTTACAGTATAAAAGAGCATTATTTAGGAAAGCATCCGATGACGGATGATGAATTTGAAAAATATGTTCAAGAAATAATATGTTTAAGAAACCAATATGTTCATTCAGGATATTTCCTCAAAAACTCTTGCTTAAAGGTATCGTTTGACAAAGTGAATCGTAGAAGAAATCCTAAAGATTATACGGTTAATAATATTGATTTTGATTGGGTATATAAAAGAACAGAAATATTGTATAAGATTACCATTGATATTATTTTTACAAGAATGTTGGGCTACGATGAATATACATATAGTTGATAAATAATAGAAAGCATACACTAATTGTTTTTTGATTAGTGTATGCTTTTTCTTCTACAAGGTAATTGTTAAGTATAAAAAGTGTGTTTGCTGAATTGGGATAGATGGATAGTAAAAGCATAATTAGCAATTTATTAATACTTTAGGGCTTGTTTTAAATGTCGAAATATGGTATAATTAATACAACAAATTAAATAGAACATATTTATTATTGAACCCATAAGACTTACATATTTTCTGCAGAAGCAGGACATATGTGGGTCTTTTTTTATTTGTTTTTTGAGACCCTCTATCCTCTTTATTTTCTAGCAATAAAGTCCTCCTAATAATCGATTAAAATTCCTCAATAATATGATGCCGTGCTAGTCGGCATCGCTTACATAAAAAGAGAGGAGTGATTAAAGTGTTTATCATGCTTTCAGGAGATGAGGTGATAAACAATTATCTAATTGAATACCCCGCAATCGAAAAAGTATGTGTGGTGTTTGTATGTCTTGATTGTAATAACATAATACTGGAGGTGGTTATTTGACATGCGACAACTTTTTGGAAAACCTGTACTATGGAAATGTTTGCCCTGCTGATAGAAAGTTAGATAAGCAGAGTAAGTCATATCAGATACTAACATTGGAATGTGATGCACAAGATGAGTTCAGAAAGAAATTATCTGATGATTTGAAAAAGGAGTTTGATAATTTAGTTTCTTTATCTATTTCAAAGTGCTGTGAATCTGAAAAAGAAACTTTCATATATGCATGTAAGTATATGCTTAGATTTATACTTGCTTGTTTGGATGATGATGCAAAAGATTTTGTTTTTAGAAACGATAGGATAAGGGCGGATGATTATATATGAAGTATGGATACATCAGAGTGAGCAGCAAGTCACAAGAGCAGAACACATCGTTAAAATCACAGCGAGATGCAGTGCTCACCGCAGGTGCTGAAATAGTTGTCGAGGAGGTGTATTCGGGCGGTACGGTCAAAGACCGCCCGAAGTTCTCTGAACTCATACAAGAACTTAAATCTGGTGATGAACTTATAGTTACTAAACTTGATAGGTTTGCAAGAACTGTAAGCGAAGGGACAACCCTCGCAAAAGATTTATATGATAGAGGAGTAACTCTAAATATACTCAATATGGGTAAGATAGAAAATTCAACCATAGGCACTCTGTTGCTTAATGTTATGCTCGCTTTTAGCCAGTATGAGAAAGATATGATAAATGAGCGATGTCGTGAAGGCAGAATGATAGCAAGACAAAATCCGAACTACAAAGAGGGGAGACCTAAAAAGTTTAGTAGAGAACAAATAAAGTTAGGCCTTGCTCTACTTAATGAAGGGAAGACATATAAGCAAGTCGAAGCAATGACTGGCATCAGTAAAAGCACATTAATCAGAGCAAAAAGGAAAAATGCTCTTGACTCTAACCTTTGACACGGTGCAAAACCTGTATTTATCATGGGGGTAATTTTGAATTTGTTAAGTATCAAAATCTTTAATTTTTGACTCGTTAGGAGGATGGTTAGATGATTAAAAGAATAATAAGCATAACATTATCAGTTGCTTTGGTTTTGAGTGTGTGTGCTACTTATGCGATAACTTTCGCTCAAAACCATAGTGGTGGATGGAGTTCGATTTGCAGTTTAACGGATGAAGATGTTGAGTGGATTAATGAACGATATTTAAAGTGTGAAACAGTTGAAGATTTGATATATGCAGTCAATAAAGATATTTGCACAGAGTATAGTTACGATGAAGATAAGCACTATTTTCTTGGTATGCAGCACTTCTCTTTTTCTGACTTTATAAAGAGTAAGAAAGGACTGTGTTTTGATTTTAGTTGCTACTTAAAAAGTGTATTTCTGGTATGTGCTGATAACTTAAAATATAGCGGTGACATAAAAGTATATGTTTGTGATGTAAAACTGAAAAGCGGTGGTTATCACTCATATAACTTTATCAGTTTTAAAGACCCAACTGGCGAAGAGATAAAGTACTATGTTGATTTAACGGATAACCTTTATCGACATAGTAATAAAGAAGAATACTATGTGTATTATTATATCCCAGAGAATACTTATCAGGAGTTTGCGAGTAATATGTTTGGTGATAAAATCAGAAATTTTCATTAGTATGGAGGGACGGATATGATTATTTATGTAATTGGAATAGCGAATGTGATTTTACAGTTTCTTACCCGTAATACAATGTTTGCATACTTTGGTTTCATATGTCTTTTTATTTATGCCTTATCATTGTTTGTTGAACAAAAGAAATTCACATTAATTGCAGGTATCATATCACTACTTTGTATTACTGCTTGTGCTTTATACAACCATTATCTTTTCGGTTATTTGATAGGAGACTATATTGCAGTAGCGGTTGAATCTGTTTTAACCCTCACAGTGTTTATAGTATATATGTTACAAAGCAAAGAACCACCTTCCATCGAAGGTGGTTCTGCTGTTTTAGAGTGCAAGTTGGATACGAAGTCCATCCGATATCCTTTCCATATGCTCCTCAGATAGAGTTGTTACATACTCTAAAAGGTCTGATTTGCTAATTGAAAGGGGTTGTTCACAAAGACAAATACTGTCTCTACTTAACCCAGTTTCAGAAGCAAGTAGCGGAATATGGGTCGGAATACGGTGCTTCGTTTTTGATGTTGAAATACTGCAAACAGTCACAATCGGAGAATGAATGTTGCATGCTTTGTTACTACAAATCACTACAGGTCTTATTCCTGCTTGTGTAGATGTTCCATCAGACTTGCCAAGGTCTACATAAAAAATGTCTCCTCTGTGTACTAGTGTGCTTTTTTCGAAAGTGTGTTTCATACTAGATTCCTCCATGAATAATAGAAATTTAATTCATGACTCTAGTACAATTTAAACGAAAATAATTCAAGAAAACTTATCTTAAAACTAAAATAAATATTTAAGTTCTTAAATTTTTATTTCAATATATTGCATTGTTCCTTTTGTAGATATATAATAGAATTTGTAGAAATAGGAGGTCGTATTTTATGAAAAAAATCAGTTATAATCCGTTATGGGTTACTCTAATTAATAAAGGGATTAAGAAGAAAACCGACCTGATTACTCTTGCTGGAATTAGTAGCGGTACACTTGCAAAAATGTCAAAGGACCAGGAGGTTAGCATGACAGTGCTTTTGAAAATTTGTACTGCTCTTAATGTGGAACTTTCAGAGGTTGCAGAAATTACAGAATAACACTACGGTCCGTTTTATAGGACCACACTTGTGATATGTTTAATATATCATAGAATAATCAGGAGGCAATGTTATGCTTACAGGCGAACTTAAAAATAAAATTGATTCGATATGGGAGATGTTCTGGACTGGTGGTATTACCAATCCGCTTGATGTTGTAGAACAGATGACATATCTGATGTTTATACACGACCTTGATGAAACAGATGCAAAGAAGGCGAAGAGCAGTATGATGCTCGAACTGCCATATACATCTATGTTTGAAGGACACGACCAGTATAAGTGGTCAGTGTTCCGTGATTTACCTGCAGAGAAGATGTACGAACTCATGCAGACAGAAATCTTTCCTTTTATTAAGAACCTTCACGGTGGCAAAGAGAGTGCTTACTCAAAATACATGTCAGATGCTATCTTTAAAATACCAACACCACAGTTGCTTTCTAAAATCGTAGATGCACTGGATAACCTCTATGTTGATATGGCAAAGAGTATCGAATCAGATACAAAAGGCGATGTATATGAGAACTTGCTCTCGAAACTTTCTACTGCTGGTGTGAACGGTCAGTTCCGTACACCTCGACACATCATTCGTATGATGGTGGAACTGCTTGACCCTAAACCAGAAGATACAATCTGTGACCCTGCATGCGGTACCTCTGGATTCCTTGTTGCTGCAGGGGAATACTTGAAAGAAAAGTACAACAACGAGATATTCTATAACAGCGAGAAGAAAGACCACTACAATACTCATATGTTCTTCGGTTACGATATGGACCGTACTATGCTCCGTGTCGGTGCTATGAATATGATGACACACGGTGTTGATAACCCTAATATTGACTACCGAGATAGCCTTTCTGACCAGAATACAGATACAGGTAAATACTCAATCATTCTTGCAAATCCACCATTCAAGGGTTCTCTCGATGCTGATACAGTATCAGCAGACTTGTTAAAGGTATGTAAGACAAAGAAGACTGAACTTCTTTTCCTTGCACTCTTCCTTCGTATGCTCCGCATTGGTGGTCGTTGTGCTTGTATCGTACCTGATGGTGTACTCTTTGGTTCATCAAAGGCACATAAAGACATCCGTAAAGCAATTATCGAGGACAACCGTTTAGAAGCAGTTATCTCTATGCCTTCTGGAGTATTCAAACCTTATGCAGGTGTATCTACTGGTATCCTTATCTTTACAAAAACAGGATACGGCGGTACTGATAATGTCTGGTTCTATGATATGCAGGCAGATGGTTTTAGCCTTGATGATAAAAGAACCTCAGTGAGTGATAATGATATCCCTGATATCATCGCTAGATTCCATAATCTCGATGCCGAAGCAGAAAGAGAAAGAACAGAAAAATCATTCTTCGTACCTAAAAAAGAAATCGTAGATAACGGCTATGACCTGTCTATCAATAAGTATAAGAAGGTAGAGTATGTTCCTGTTGAGTATCCAAGCACACAGGAGTTGTTTGCAGACCTGCACGAACTCGAAATGAGAATTACTGCAGGATTGGCGGAGTTAGAAGGAATGTTAAAATGATATTTAATTACAATAACATGGACATTTCAGATGATGATTGGAAACATATCATAATTCAATATCTTAGAGAATGGACTGGGATTCCATTGAACTCTGCTTACTGTTATGATATTGAAGAATTAAAGTTTTTTGATGGCTTACTTGGTACTTTATTAAAACAAACTGAATCTCTTATGATAGAGTATCCATCATTATTAGATAAAGATTTTGTTAATTCTTGGAAATATCAAGGCAAGTTATATCGTGTAATGCATTCGTATTATGTATTTGATGGTAATTCAGTAGAACCTCGCATCGTTATGCCTGAAGTGAATTATCATAGAATGATTACCCATTGGACAAGCGACTACAATTTTAAAGGTTTATTAGCAAGTGCTAAGATATACGACGATGATAACTACATTATATTAGAAGCTGATACGGGAGACCATTTGGCTTTCGATGTTAATAAATTTCGAAAAATTAACAGTGCACAAGAGCCTTATACTCAAGTTGAAGATGAGGTTATTTTTCCGATGTATGAGGAGTGTATCAAAGAATATCGGATGACAATAAAAGAATTTGTAGAAATGAAAAACGAGAGGTAATCTTGAATGAGCAAGAGAAAAAATAGTAACAAAGTTATCAATAATATGGAGAACCTGAATCTTGATATAGATTACGAAAAACTAGCGGATGCTATTATTAGGGCTCAAAATAAAGTTGCATCTAGTAAAAATGACAGTTCAAAATTAAGAAGCGGAATGATGCAAATATTTAATGGTTGTATGTATATATTAGGAGTTATTTTATCTGGTACATGCATCTATAAAATCTGGACGAATTATTCACTTAATCAAGTAACTCTTTTTAATGCAATTGTTTTCACTATATTGTTTGTTTTTATGGGGGTATATTTTTTCTTGTGTCAACAAGAAACCCTTAAAGACAAAGATTCGGATTCACGAGAGCATTTTTCTATCAATGTTTCATTGATTGCTTTAGTAGTATCGTTAATTGCTCTCTTTAAGGAGGTGGCATAATGGCAAAATTAGGAGATATTTGTGATGTTAGAGATGGTACCCATGATTCACCTACATATGTCAACACAGGGTATCCATTGGTTACTTCGAAAAATATTGTTGATGGTAAGCTTGATTTATCGGTTGTGAATTTTATTTCATTAGAAGATTATAACAAAATCAACGAGCGGTCCAAGGTTGATGTTGGTGATATCATTATGCCTATGATTGGTACGATAGGAAATCCGTATTTAGTTGATGTTTCTACTGAGTTTGCAATTAAAAATGTTGCCCTGATTAAATTTAACAAAAGAGAAGCCAATAACAGATACATCTATTATTTCTTGCAGAGTGAAAATTTCAGAAAATACATAACCAAAAATAACAGAGGTGGAACTCAAAAATTTCTCTCATTAAAAGATATAAGAAATATTGAAATTGATATCGCCTCATATGATGAACAATTAGAAATAGTTGAAACTCTTGACGGTATATTTGCACTTATTAATCTGAGAAAGAAACAACTTTCAAAACTTGATGAACTCGTCAAATCTCGGTTTATTGAGATGTTTGGAGACCCTGTTGAAAATCCGCTAAATTGGGAAATTGGGTTATTAAAAAACATTACAAGCAAAATTGGTTCTGGTGCAACACCAAGAGGTGGAAAGGAAAGTTATCAGAGTGAAGGTGTTACTTTAATTCGTAGCATGAATGTTCATGATGGTAGATTTGAATATAAGGATTTAGCTCATATCACAGACAAACAAGCGAAACAACTTGAAAATGTTATCGTAGAAAAAAACGATGTTTTTATAAACATTACTGGTGCTTCTGTAGCTCGTTCATGTATAGTTCCAGAGTATATATTACCTGCAAGAGTCAATCAGCATGTTGCAATTATTCGTTGCATTTCATCAATAATAAATCCTGTCTTCGCAAACAATATGTTTTTAAATACTAGTTTCAAAGGACGATTGTTAGATATAGGTGAATCTGGTGGTGCAACACGACAAGCGATAACTAAACAACAGTTGGAAATGCTTGATGTAATTATTCCACCAATCGAATTACAAAACGAGTTTGCGACTTTTGTTGAACAGACCGAAAAAGTAAAACTTGAAGTCAAAGAGAGCCTCGAAAAACTCGTAATCCTAAAAAAATCATTAATGCAAGAATATTTTGGGTGAGGTGTTTGAATATGCCCAATTTAAAACAGGAAATGGACTTGTATTTGCAAGAGTTATTGAAACTACAGTTTAAGGCTTCAAAAGGAATAAGTCATAATGTAACAAAAGGTACACTTCGAGAGAAGTTTATTAAGCAGACAGTTTTGGGGCAATACCCAAAATTGCTGTTGAAATCTGGAATATTAATTGATGAGGAATGGCAGAGTTCGCAGGTAGATTTTATTTGGTTATACGATAATGCTCGAGTTGGTAATTTTAATTTATATGAGATAAACGATTGCAAGATGTTTATGGAAATTAAAAGTAAAGCAACACATGCTGAAATGCTACAACTAAATCAAGTAGCAGAAGAGATACATAGAAGAGCTAAAGTTCAAAACCAAAATAACAGAATAATTGTTGGTATGTTTTGTTATTCAACGGATGCTTTATCGAAAACGGTACTCAAAAAATTCGGTTTTAAATATGATAAAGACTTGCAAGGTTTTGAAAGTTATAATTCTCAGAAAGATATATTTAAAGAAATTGATTTTATTATTTCATTAAATATATCAGATGATGGGAATTCATCACCATATATGGTTGCACGAGACTTATATGGTAATTGTACTCTATATGTTGATAACCCAGTCATTCAATATTTTCTCAATTATTTTAAATAGGTGTTGTTGGCAAAATTGATTTCAATAGAAAACAAGACAATAAGAGTATATTCTTAAATAAAAGTAGTTAGATATTAATTTGAATGTGTTAATCGAGGTGAGTATTTTGGAAAGATATAGTGGTGGTTTTTTCTATGAACTATATGCAAAATCCGTTTTAGAAGTACTGTTTCCAGAAGAATATGGTAATCTTATTCTTTCTGATAAACCAGATTTAATAGATACTAAGTCGTGTTTTGGTATAGAGGTTACTCATCCCGTTGATGAAGAACATGAAAAATATGACTCTTATTTCCAGGATAAGTTATATAACAAAGCAAAAGAAGAATTACCTAAAAAAGGCTTGCTAAGGTTTACGGATAGTAAAAGAGAACTTATTTTTGATAAGGAAACAAATAGAGTTGATGCATATAAAAAGCCTTATGTTCCTTTTGATATTGACTTGATATATACTGCGATTAGAAAGAAATTTTCTAAACTCAATTCTGGACTATACAAATATCCTAATAACATTAGTTTATATTTAAATATGTCAATATATAGTAAAGAGAACATAAGTGACTCTACTGTAAATGGTATATTAGATTATGCTATAAATTTAAAAAATAGCAGTGAGTATAGTTTTAAAGAGATTTATTATGATTGCCTAATGGTACTGTATAGGATTAATCTTGATACCCGTAAAGTAGAGGAATATGATTTGCTCGATTTACTGGATACAATCGAAACGAACTATAATGCTAATTTAGAAAAAATAAACCAAACAAAGAAGTGATATTATGAATCAAAAACAATTTGTTGAGTTGTTAGCAGCACTTAAAAAACTAGAAATCCTTGATATTTCAGATTTTTCTACGAATTGATTTACATATACATATACTTATAGTTTTACTATTGCTTGCGAGGTGTTGTGATTGAAAGACGGTTTTATTGCTAGAAAAGCAGAGTTTTTAGTTGAGTCTATAAACAAATTTAAAAATATAGGGAAATGTGATGATTTGATAGTATATCATTACACTTCAACAGATGGTTTGTTAGGTATTTTAGAAAATAATGGAAGCCCTAAAATATCACTTAGATTCACACAATATGATAGCCTTAATGATACAAAAGAGCGACAAGATATAAAAGATACTTTAGTTGAGTATTGTGTTATTCAGTCTAAGAAAAAATTGATTTCTACAGAATTGGTAGAAAAAATCAGAAGCATTAAATTAAACGATAAAATCACTATTCTAAAAAAGACGGGTGAGTCATTAGAGGTGAATGACGGAGAAAAAGTTGAGGTAAAAGAACTGGTTGATAATGCTGAAAGTTTTACATATCTTTGCTGTTTTTCAACTAATCGTGATTCACTCGCAATGTGGAATTACTATACTAAGTCAAATAATTATGAGGGTTATAGTTTAGGGCTTGCGGTTGATGATATTAAAATTTCTAAATGGGATTATAAGCCATATCATATTGAAGTGATGAAAGTTATATATGACAAACAAGATAAATTCGATTTGTTTGAGGAATATTTATTACCAATACTTTTAGAGTATGATAAGTGTTCGCAAGAAGATAGAGTTGATATACTTAACATAATAACCATTCTTATGAATTCAGTTCAGTTTATCTTTAAAAATGAACATTTTAAACATGAACAAGAAGTAAGAGCGATTTTAAGGGTTCCGAAAGAGTTTTGCTCTGATGAAAAAATTTCTAAAAGAAAATATAGAGGAAGTAATGGCTATATTGTTCCATATGTTGAATTGTATTTAGATAAATCAGCATTAGTGAATGTGACTACTGCACCGTTATTTGAACAAGATTTGGCGATTAATAATTTATCATCTATGTTGAATGAAAGAGGATATCCAAAGGTTATAATTGAGCCTTCAAGTGTTCCAATAAGATTTTGATTATTATATAAGGATGTGTCGTTATGACCAACTTTGATTTTTTGAAAAAGGACAAGAAGTTCAGCAGTTTTGCGGATGTTGCGATAACTGCCGAGAAGTTGTATCGTGTCGATATTGCTTCGTGTGTCTTTAATATCAGGCGAGCAGCGGAGTTTGCTGTCAAATGGATGTATTCAGTTGACAGTTCTCTTATTATGCCTTATCAGGATAATTTTGTTACACTTATCAATACAATAGAATTCAAGGATATTGTCGGCAACGATATCTTCCGTAGAGTTGACTTTATCCGACTGGTCGGTAACACATCTGCACATTCTGTCCGCAATATTAAACCAGAACAGGCGGAACTTGCACTTGAAAACCTTTTCTATTTCCTTGATTTTGTCGCATATTGTTATGCTGATGAATACGAAGAACAGGTGTTTAATGCTGGATTATTAAAAGAAGAGACTAAACCAGTTGAACCTGCACCTGAAATTGCTATTGATATTCAGAAACTTATCGAGGAGAACAAAGACCTCAAAGAAAAACTCACTCGTCAAAGAGAAGAACAGCAACCTACTTATGTTCCAAAACCCCTCGATATATCAGAGTATAAAACCCGTAAGGTTTACATAGACACAATGCTTATTGATGCTGGATGGGTGGAAGGAAAAGACTGGTACAACGAATACGAACTTGCAGGTATGCCTAACAAGTCCGAAGTTGGTTATGCTGACTATGTTCTGTTTGGGGATGATGGTAAACCTCTTGCTGTTGTCGAAGCAAAGAGAACATGTAAGGATGTTGCGATTGGCAGACAGCAGGCTAAACTCTATGCTGATTTGTTGGAAGAGAAGTTCGGTCGCAGACCGATTATCTTCCTGACAAACGGTTTTGATACCCGCATCTGGAATGATAAGTATTATCCTGAACATAAAGTCAGTGGTTTCTACTCCAAGAGAGATTTGGAGAAAGAGTTTAATAAACTGACTATGCGAACACATCTGAACAATGTCCGTATCAGTGACGATATTTCTGGTCGTTACTATCAGAAAGAAGCAATCAAGGCAGTATGCCGTACTTTTGATGAAGAGAATCGCCGTAAAGCATTGCTTGTAATGGCAACAGGTAGCGGTAAGACCAGAACAGTTATATCTATTGTAGATGTCCTGCTCCGACACGGTTGGGTGAAGAATGTACTTTTCCTTGCTGACCGTAATTCACTTGTTACACAGGCAAAGAGGGCATTTGTGAACCTGTTACCAAATCTGTCTGTTGTTAACTTGTGCGAGGATAAAGAAAACTGTAATGCCCGTGGTGTATTCTCTACATATCAGACAATGATACATTGTATTGATGATGCAAAAGATGAAGATGGCGGCAAGTTATACACAGTTGGTCACTTTGACTTAATTATATGCGATGAAGCACATCGCAGTATCTATAACAAGTATAAAGATATATTTACATATTTTGATGCACACCTTGTCGGTCTTACTGCTACACCAAGAAATGAAGTGGACAAGGATACATATAGAATTTTTGAACTTGAAAGCGGAGTCCCTACTTATGGATACGAACTTGACCAAGCGGTAGAGGATAAGTATCTCGTTCCATATGAGACAGTAGAGACTACACTTAAACTGATGGAGGATGGCATAGTTTATGATGATTTATCTGATGAGGATAAGAAAGAGTATGAGGACCTCTTCGTAGCGGAAGATGGTTCAATGCCTGACCGAATTGATAGTTCTGCTCTTAATCAAAGGATATTTAATGAGGACACTATTCGTAAGGTGCTGAATATCCTTATGGATAAGGGTATTAGAGTTGACTATGGAAATAAGATAGGTAAGACTATCATTTTTGCGAAGAACCATCGACATGCAGAGAAAATATACGAGATTTTCGGCAAGGAGTATCCAAATTTCCCACCAAACTTCTGCCGTGTTATTGATAACTATACAAACTATGCACAGAGCCTCATTGATGAGTTCTCTGACCCGAATAAAACACCTCAGATTGTAGTATCGGTTGATATGATGGACACTGGTATAGATGTGCCAGAAGTTGTAAATCTCGTTTTCTTCAAGAAGGTTATGAGTAAGGCAAAATTCTGGCAGATGATTGGTCGAGGCACTCGTTTGTGTCCAGGACTGCTCGATGGTGCAGATAAGGAACTGTTTTACATATTTGATTTTTGCGGAAACTTTGAGTTCTTCCGTACACATAAAAATGGCAGGGATGTGCCTACTACAATTTCAGTTCAGCAACGAATTTTCAATCTAAAAGTAAACCTTGTTTATAAGTTGCAGGATTTAGTTTATCAGACTGATGAATTGGTTTCCTTCCGTACATCCCTCATTGATGAACTTGTTGAGAAAGTACATCAGTTAAATCGCAAGAATTTTGCTGTAAAACAGCATTTGAAGTTTGTAGACCTTTATTCTGATAAAGAAAATTACGAAGCACTTACTCCTCTTGATATTGCACAATTAGAAGAGGAGATTGCTCCACTCGTATTACCATATGAGGATGAAATCAGTGCCGTTCGTTTTGATGCTTTGATGTATGCAATAGAATTAGGATACATAGTTGGTAACACTTATCACAGAGGCATTAAGGATTTGATGGGGAAGGTAAGAGCAGTTGCTACTGTTTCAACAATTCCTGCCGTTACTGAAAAGAGTGAGATTCTTGATAGAATTCTCAATACTGATTATGTAGAAAGAGCAGATATCAATGATTTTGAAACAATCCGTAAGGAAATCAGAGATATTATCAAATACATACCAACATATGAATGGGAACCATATATAACCGATTTCACTGATGATATAGTTAATATGGTACAGAATCCATATGAACCTACTGGTGGAGAATTACATAACTATCGTGCAAAGGTTAACTACTATATCAGACAGCATATGGACAATGCTGTTATTTCAAAGTTACATACCAATAAACCTTTGAACACTGCTGATATTGAAGAACTTGAAAAGATTCTATGGTCCGAACTAGGGACAAAAGAGGATTACCAACAAGAATACAAGGATAAACCTCTTGGCGAACTGGTTCGTGAGATTGTAGGTCTTGATATCAATTCGGCAAAAGAGGCATTCTCAAAGTATCTGAATGATGTTAATCTGGATGATAGACAGATTTACTTTGTAAATCAAATCATCAATTACATAGTCCAGAATGGTATGATGAAGAATTTTGCCGTAATGCAGGAAGCACCATTTACTAACAAAGGTACATTGGACGATGTGTTTACTGATACGGTTGTATGGATGGATATTATGAAAGTTATTAAATCTATCAATGCCAATGCTCTTGTGGCATAAAGGGTTGAAAAGGAGAGTTTTTCGATGCAAACAAATGATAGACCTATAAGTGAATTAATGAAAGATGTACATACTGGTAAAGCACAATTACCAGATTTCCAGAGAGGATGGGTTTGGGACGATAATCGTATTCGTGCTCTTATTGCCAGCATAACAAGTAATTTTCCTATCGGTGCTGCAATGTTTTTGGAGTATGGTAACGAAAATATTCGATTTAAATATAGAGTAATCGAAGGTGCTCCTGCAAAAGATACTGTACCAACGGAACTTATCTTGGATGGACAGCAACGATTAACTTCTATGTATTCGTCTCTGTATAGTGAAAATGCAGTTAATACAGTTACTGATAAAGGTAAACAAATTAAGAGATTTTATTATATCGATATCGAAAAAGCAATATCACCAGATATTGATAGACTGGATGCAATTATCTCGGTACCTGAAAATCGTATTGTAACATCCAATTTCGGACGAACTGAAGACTTGAATATTTCGACAAGAGAGAAGGAATTTGAAAATAAACTTTTCCCTTTAAATATAATTTTGGATTTTGCTAAAATTCAGGATTGGCAGAATAATTATTATGCTTTTTATAATTATGATGCTAATATCATTCAGGAGTTTACAAAATTTAATACAATGCTTGTAATTCCTACTATGCAGTATAAAATCCCTGTTATTTTATTAGGTAAAGATACTCCAAAAGAAGCGGTTTGTCAGGTTTTTGAGAATGTTAACACTGGTGGTGTATCTCTTACTGTATTTGAACTTGTTACCGCTATCTTTGCAATGGATGACTTTGAACTCCGAAAGGATTGGGAGGACCGCAAAGAGAAATATTTTGGAAAAGATTTGCTTACTGTAGTAGATGCTACCGCATTCTTAACGGCATGTACTTTGCTTTCCACATATAAGAAAAAAGGCACTGTAAGTTGTAAGAAGAAAGATGTATTAAACCTTTCTCTTGAAGAATACAAAAAATACAAAGACTTACTTACCGAAGGTTTCTTGGAAGCAGAAAAAATATTACAAGAAGAAAGGATTTTCTTAAGTAGAGATTTACCATATACTACTCAATTCGTACCAATGGCAGTTTTGTGTGCTTTGCTTATTGAAGATAAGAAAATTGCTATTACAAGTATCAAAGACAAAATTAAACAATGGTATTGGTGTGGTGTTTTTGGCGAAATGTATGGTGGTGCAAACGAAACTCGTTATGTATATGATGTAGTTGGTGTTATGGATTGGATTGCAGATAGCAACAAGGTTCCGAAAACTGTTCAGGATGCCTATTTTAATCCAACACGATTATTATCTCTACAATCTCGTTTGAGTGCCGCATATAAGGGCATTATGGCATTGGTTCTTAAAAATCATTGCAAAGACTTCATAAGTGGTCGTGAAATGGACTTTACTGTGTATAAATCTGAGAGCATCGATATCCATCATATCTTTCCGAGAGATTACTGTGAAAAGAACGACTATCCTAGAAGTAAGTGGAATTCTGTTGTAAACAAAGCACCTATATCATATAGTACTAACAGAGAAATAGGTGGAGTTGCACCAAGTAAATATCTTTCTAGAATAGAGGAAAAAGGTAAAGTAACATCCAGTGTATTAGATACATATATAGATTCACACTGGATTTCCGTAGACTGTTGTCGTAATGATGATTTCGAACAGCATATTATTTATCGTGCGATTAAATTGCTTGATGCAATAGAACTTGCAATGGGTAAACCTATTCCTGGTCGTGATTCCAAAGAAGTCATTGACGGATTTGGTAGTAAACTTATTTGATATTAGAGCACGGATGAGCGCAAACTCATCCGTGTATTTTCTTGCAATTTATGAGGAATTATTTTACTCTATTAATACCTCAATAGTTGAGGTGGATAGTGAGTAACTTTCTAAATAGAGTACAGAAAAAGCGACCGCATGTAGCGGCCGCTTTTTTGCTTATGTGATGTGTTTAATTTTCAACTTTTGTAAGTGAAACTGCAGGATAGCCGTGTTCAGTTTTCTTTAACACGAGTTCTGCAGTATGAGGTTCCCAGTCATATGGACCAAGTTCTTTTGATTCCAACCAAAAAGTATATGTACCGTCTCCGTTATCGATGCAAGTACTTACTCGATATTGAGTTCCACCACCCATTCCATGTGGATAGAATTTTTGAATAACACAGTCTGTAGCTTCATCATAATACTCGATATCCCCGTATTCGGCTTCTGTTGTATTGAGAGATTTCCAATCGTAAGATGTATCTAAGTATTTAAGCAATGCAGTTTCTAAGTCGATTCTCTTAAAATAATAGTTACCTGTTGATTCTTCGTACTCATAAGGTACTGTATAGTAAGCAACACTTTTTATTCTGTATTCGTCTTTTTTAAGACTCTCAACTGAATCAAAGAAAAAGGTAAACATCATAGGCTTTTTAATAAATTCTCTTGCTGCTGCAATAGCATCCTGATTGCCTTCTATCAGCATGTCCAGAGTACGAGACCAAGGTGCATTACATTTTGAACAGTAACATATTTCTTCGCCTTCGATACCATAATCTGGTTCAGTTACTACCTGCCATTCACCCCAATCATGACCTGTGCCAGTGCCTCTATCTAAAACAAAATCAGTAGCACCACAGTCTTTACATTTAAGGTCTGTGTAGCCATCAGTACAATCAGGTTCTTTCACTTCAACAACTTCCCAATCGTGTGAAGGTTCTTTCTCGTGTGAAGTGTAGTAGTTCAAACACTCGTTACAATTGTATTCAACAAATCCCTGCTGACACTTGTTAGAAACGAAGTTGATAGAATAAGAGCAAATATGGTCACCAAAATCATCATCACCTAACTGATGATATATTGGTGCTTTGACAGGGAGTTTAGCAACCCACATCTGGATGCAAGTTGCATCGATAATATTGATTGAATCGGACTGGTCAACATTAGCCAGTATGTAATTTGCACCCCTTAACTCAACTAACTTTGCAATGTGCATCTGAATATATGTAGCATCAACAATATTGACTTCATCTGTTGAATCTACATCACCGACAAAACCAACATATGATAATGGCTCAAAGTCATAATCTTCGCCCTCTTTGTCGGAAATCGCCCATGCATTTGCACATATTGTAGTAAATGACAGCATCATTGCTACAATGCATAAGATTGAAATAATCTTTTTCATAATAAATCCTCCTGAAAATAAAAAAGGTGTGTAACACGAAGTCACACACCTAAAAAATGCGGACTTCGTTTTGTTACCACACAAAAACCATCAACATTTAACAGAAATGCCGAATAAAGCCCACATTTTTTTACCAAAAGGATAAATGTGGCCTCTCTGACTAAATGTTGATATTAGGTTTTTGTGTGGTGCTATTATTATAGCACAGTTTGTTTTACTTATTCAACTGTTCACTCAAAATTATTTAGTTGTTTCAAATAAAAACTAAATAGACACACTGGATAATCAATGTGTCTGTTCTTAATTTTAGTGCATATCAGTGGATAAAACACAGCAAAAGAGAAATAAAGCACAATATACGGTTAGTGTGGTTTTTAAAATTCCATCCTCTCCTATAACGAGACCTTTTTGATGGGTAAGAAACTCGATAAAATTGGTTATTTCATCAATCAGTTTATAATACTCTTGGATTTTATCAGGTTTATATTTTAAGTGTATTTCAGTCATTATCTCTTCTGCACTAATCTCATAATTATCAGTGATAGCAGAGATTTGCATATATTTATCTATATCGTCTCCTGCAAATTCGTTCCAAAGATAATTTACCAGTAGCCCTGTTGCTATGATATTTCTTATCGGATTTTTTTCTAATGCATTTTTTGTATTATAGCAGTATATCAAAGCATTTTGGCAATACTCCTGAGCGAGTTGTTTGTGTATATCTGTGATTTCGGAAGGATGGACACTATACTCGTCAAAGTGTTGATATAGTGATGTGAAAATATCCTTAAACAGTTCTTTATTATAGTTCATAATCAAGCCTTCTTTCTATTAATTTTGGGAGTTTAGGATAGCATGATAATTTCCTAAATACAAGGCTTGACTTTAAATAATTATTTGTTCCATCCATACACCGATTAATAAGAATTTGTCGTGATGCATCGTGGAATCGATTGCTGGGTGGTAGCGGTCGATTAGAGTAGTAAATTCTATTATTTTGGATGCATTTTGGGTGTATTTTGATATAGTTCTGTGTGAAGTGTACTTAATGAGGAAATCGATTTTAAAATCGTATGGATTAATGGTTGGATGGATATGTATAGAAAGATAGTCAATTATATATGTCAAAGTATGGTTATAAATAGGTTATATAATAGGATGGAAAATATGGTTATAAGTATGTGTTTAAATATAGTTATACTTATGGTTAGTTATAACCATATTGATGACCATAAAACTGCCTATAAAAAATAGCGCCTCGGATTTAGTCCGAGGTGCTATTTTGTTCTTTAATCTTTATGCCAATATACTCTAATACCATCTTTCTGTAAGTGTAGTAAGTGGTTTGTGGTTCCTTAGTATATCTCCTGATTTCTTTATAATTCGGTTTTTCGTTACTTTTATTACTCAATATCATCTTTAAATATCTCATTCCGAATTTTGCTTCATGCATCGAAGGATATCTTTTCTTTATGGTTTTATATTCATTGTATATTTCTTCAATGCATTTACGAAGTTCTGGGTTTAAGTTTGTTTGCAAGAAGAGTTTCTCTTCTAGATATGACCTTTCACTTTGAGTCATATAATCACTCCTTTTTTGAATTTTTAGTAAGCATGACATGAAAATTTTTAAATTTCAAGTTTTTTGATATACGAAAATACTTGATTTTTTCAAAAACATCTCTTAAACTTTCTGAAAATCGGAAAAAAGGAGGTGAAAAAATGTTAGATACACTTCGTGCTTCAACATATGTTAATATAACCTGGTTTAATGAACTAAAAGGTTGGAAGGATAAAAAGAATGTAAGAAGTACACCTTTTAAAGATAAGACAATATATCTTGAAAACGGTGCATCAGTATATATGAGTTATTATCCTATTTCTCGCTGTCTTTCTATTCAGTTTTCCGCATCCAAAGTTCAACACGGCAGGAATGCGATTGCTTATGACTATTCAAAATCAGATGTTGTAGAGGAAGCGATAGCAAAAGTACTTACCGATGAACTTTACATCGGGTATGACACCACTGATTTCTATATTTCTCGACTTGACTTGAATAAAGACTTTGTATTTCACGATGATAAGGTAGCGAAATTAGTAGAAGATTTCGCAAATAAGATATTGCCATCTCGCTGTGAAACGAGAAGAGATTATGAAACAGGTTACACATCTCAAAGCAAAAAAGGAAAAGGTTTACGAGTATATCGAAAAGATAAAGATGACAACCTCACCGTAGAAGAAAAAGCAGAACTGCCACCTACAGTACGATTTGAATTTCAAATTAATAAGAGTAAATTAAAAAAGATTTTTAAATGCAAACTCAATTTACATCAAATTCTAACTATCCCGTACTTAGCCGCATTTGCTTGGAATCGCATGTTATCTGAATATGCATTGGACAAAATGATTTTAAACCAGCATAAACTTTACAAAGAAGCAAGTAAGTATCTAACAAAATCTGATTTTGAAGTATTAAAGCAAATGAACGAAGACCCATCGTTCAATGATAAAAAGCAAAGAACAAAACAACTTGCTGTAATCCGCAAGTTAAAAAAAGTGGGCATCTGCCCATATTCTTGTGAAGTACCAATCCAATTCACAATTAGCATCCGCCACCTGATAAAGACATTACACAGAAAGAAGAATGAATTATGCATACACAAAAAACGAGACAGAGAAAGAAGAACTTATACTCTTATAGATACCAACGAAACAGTAAAGAGATGGTATCTCGATTCTTCTTAGTATATATAACATACATACTTTTAATTGCAAAGGGTAATGTAATTATTAGTATCATATCTTTAAAAAGAAGGCTATTTTCATATACTTTTAATTAAGTATATAGATGATAGTCTAATTTGCCATGTTTAGATATAAATAAGTTAGTATAGATGATAAATGAAGAAACCGCCTGCAATTAAGCAGACGGTTTATGTTTTAATTATAGAAATGATACTAATCTTTCTTTTGGTGCTGTGTACTGTAACATTTGTACTGAATTCATTTGGATAAACACTGTTGGATTTGAAATTAGTGCATCGAGAGCAGTGTTAATGTCAAGGTAAAGAGTTTTCTTTTTTAGAGTGGGGTTATCTTTCAAATAGTAATAGTAATAGCGAGACTTTCTCAACGACAGTAAAGTTCGCCATAGGTCAACCCAACATGTGTTTAATTCGCTTTCGAGGGTTGATAATGCTTCGAAAGTTAAACCAACATTAACAAAGGGAGCAAGGATGTCAATCATTTTTTCGTAGTTGGTTTCTCGTTTCTTTGGTGCTTGAATTATTTTTACAGATGAATGATATTGTTGTACATAGTATGTGAGAGTGTTCTCAAAGATTTCGCACAGTTTGTAAAAGTACGGTTTAGAAAATCCCATACTGCCATATGCATCTGATAGTTTGATTTCACCAAGTTCGTACTTCCAGTAGTAATAAGGAAAGTTTGCAGGCAGTTGATATATTGATAACTCATCATCTAAATGTTTTAGCAGTTCATCTGTCAGTGGCTTTTTTATTGACAATAATTTGTCATCTGGTACTATGTCATAACGGATATCTGAAACTTTTTCAATCTTTGCGGTAGAAATATCTTCGTTATCTAATACAAGAAGATAAGATGATTGCTTGAATATGTACTTCAGACAGAGAAGTATCTGCATACTATCTCCAAGGTCGGACAAAGATGAAAGAACAAAAATGGTATCAGATTCTGCTTTCGAAACCATTTCAGCACCAATATGATAAACACAAGTAAATGTCATAAATGGGTACTTTTCTTGTAAAATCGAGATAGCATTTTTATGAAATCTTTTTATATATTGCAAGTTTATCACCTCTTAATAACTTGAATTTTATTGCAAATTTATTATAGCATATGTTATTTGCAAAGTCAATTAAATAATTATTATGTAAATTATTCATTGAAATAGGCAACGGGGTATTGACAAATTACAAATAATGTGTTATAATCTCTACACAATCAAAAATTGAGGCATCGGTACTTATCCCCTCACTTGGGGGTGTACCGAAAAACACCTGAATTTTCAGTTTATCCCCTTTATATGGGGGTGTATCTAAAAACACACTGAATTTTCAGTTAACAGGTAATGGCAAACCTCAAACTTGCTAGTACTGATGTTTCAATTTTGATTTACAACTTCCAGAACGAACAGATGAGAATTGTATAATGGTAATCTTTGATTGCCTGCGAGATGACAGTGATAACGAATGGTTTAAAATCTAAAATCCTTTTTATTTTTCACAACTTTTCGGTTTTCATCCGTCCTTCCGAGAAGTTGTGATTTTTTTATTATTTGAGAAAGGAGGAAATCATTATGAAATATTGTATGAGAGAAGATTGTACCATAAAAAAATCTTTGTCAAGTTATGAAGATGTATTAAACAATACATATGTCGTAGGCGAGGATTCATTATACGAGTTTGACTTTGATAATGGAGAGTTTATGAAACTTACATATGAACGAACATGGTGGTATGTGTATCTCGATAATGGTAATGTATTAACCACTTTAACAGA
Organism: Ruminococcus sp.; assembly: GCA_017464765.1. Taxonomy (GTDB): domain Bacteria; phylum Bacillota; class Clostridia; order Oscillospirales; family Acutalibacteraceae; genus Ruminococcoides. Next base: position 29,410 of record JAFTYK010000035.1, on the reverse strand, counting down.
AAAAGATTTGCAGATGTTTGATAAAACTGTTGAGCAGTTTGAAGCAGACTATTCAATAAAACTTCTTGACATTGAGTATGACGATGAGTTTTATGAGAAAGAATGTCCAAAAAATCTATCTGTTGAAGAGTTTAATGCACTATTAGAAGAAATGGCTATTTACTGGCTTGAATTAAGTTGTGAAAGAAAATATAAATAAAATTAAAAGGAGTTATTATTATGACAAATAAAAAGTATGATATAGAAGATTTAGCATATGCAATGGAAGTTGCATGTGAAAGAAAGATTTATGATGTTTACTTTAGTGGTGAAATCACTGAGGATAGAATTCGTAAAGACTTAGTTTCATCTGGATGTACTATTAGGGAATTTGAATTTGAAGACAAGGGTAAATATATCGAGATGTACTTTAGTGGAGATGTTTATTTAGCGGCAAATGAAGCAAAGGGAATAAAAGTCCCGTTCTTTTATCAGGTAACAGCATCTTCGACACTGGATAAAGAAAACACTATATTACGGAGAGGTACTTTCTATGGAGTGTCAGGAATATCAACAACATCTGACTCTGAAGATATGATTGATTTCAGTATCCTATATGATGAATTTTATGATTATCCAGGTGAAATTGATATCAATGATTTTATTGATGAAAAGTTTGATGTAAATGAATATTCGCCAATTGTTCCCGCCCCATTTAAATATCTCTAAATTTGCAAATGAAACCATAATAATTTGAAAGGAGACCGCTGTATGTCTACATTAATTAAAAGGAGTGATTTGAACAAACAAGATTACGACAGAGCATTAACTGATAACGAAAAAACAAAACAAATCACAACACTTGGCATCATTGAGATGCTTTACAAAGTTTACAAGAAAGAGAGTGCAACAGTATGAAGAAAATCCCACTATATATTTACTCAAAAATGCCAGCAGAAAAGGTTACCAACGAAATCGACGAGTTTGCCGCAAAAAACAATCTGGAACTTGTTCCGCTTGAGAGAGCATCGTTTGAAGAACGATATCTGATTACTTCAAGAAAAAGCAAAGAGGCAAAGGATGCTGCAGTTATCTATGCAAGATTTTCTTCGACCAATCAAAACGAGATTAGTATTACGGGACAGTTGAAAGACTGTTTTGAATACTGCAATCGTGCTAATCTTACTGTTAGTGCAGTGTATGCTGACCTTGCCCAGTCAGGCACTAACAGCAGAAGAGTTGCATTTCAGCAGTTACATAATGATATTCTTGATGAAAAATACAATGGTTATCGTTATGTCGTTTATTCCACTAACAGATTTGCTAGAAATCGCCGAATTTGTAGCCAGTACAAAGGCTTGTACGAACAACTCGGTATTAGAGTTGTATATTCATCTATGGTCATTGATGATACTCCAGAGGGTAGATTTATGGAGGGAACGATGGAAGTAATGGATGAGTACTTCTCAAATAATCTTGCAAAAATAGTTACTCGTGGTCTAAAAGAAAGAGCCTCCCAGTGTAGATACACTGGGGGTTATGTGCCATATGGCTTCAAAATTAATCCCGAAACCAAATTGTATGAGATTAACGAGAAAGAAGCAGAGAACATCCGACTGCTTTTTAAGATGTACAACGAAAAGAAAGGTTACACAGAAATTTTACGAGTTCTGACCGAAAATGGTGCTAGAACTCGTAATGGCAATCCTTTTACTAAAAATGCTTTATCAGATATGATTTCTAACCCTAAATATAAGGGGACATATGTGTATAGCAGAAGGTCTTCAAAGCAGAGCGATACTGGAAAACGAAATAATCATGAATACAAATCGGAAAAGGATATGGTTATCGTTCCAGGTGGAGTTCCTGCTATAGTTGATGAGGTTACTTTTGAAACTGCACAGAAAAGAAAAGAAGACAACAAACAAGGTATTTCAAGCAGGAGAGAAAAAGAAACTTACCTGCTTACAGGTCTAGTGTTCTGTAAAGAGTGTGGACATGCATTCACTGGAAACAGAAGATTTTCGGGAAGAAATAAGACGAAGTATGTGACATATCGTTGCACCAATCACAACAAAGGGGAGAAGTGCGATTGCAAAGAAGTCAATCGTGATTATCTTGAGAATTTTGTTCTTGACCTTATTTGTGAGAGGGTATTAGCACCAGAAATGTCAAAAAAACTCCTTGAGGAATTTAAGGATTACCAGAAGGAGCATGATACAGAGTATAAGAATAGAATTAACTCTCTTATTAAAGAGAAGGGTGCTATTTCTGCTCAGATTGAGAATTTGTACGGATACCTTGATAAGGGAATTGCAAGCGATGGTATACTTCATCGAATTTCCGACAAAGAGCAGGAGAAGAATAGGATTGAGTTGTCTATTTCAGAAATGGAGAATCATAAACCTAAAGAGATTGATGAAGGAGAGTTCAAGAAACTTATCAAAACAACCAAGAGGTTGATTAAGGCTAAAAAGTTAGATGAACTTAAACGATTTATCTCTTTCTATGTTTCTCGTATAGAAATAGGAAAGGACGACATTACTGTCGTCCTTTCTTTTACACAAATTGTGTTATTGTGTGGTGGAGATGAGGAGAATCGAACTCCTGTCCGAAAACCTCGCCCCAAGGCTTTCTCCGAGTGCAGTTGCTGTATTAACATTCCCTTAGCACAACGCCCAACAACAGGCTTTGTGCTTTAGTAGCCTTTTATGTGTGACAGCTTAAAGGCGTGGGCTGTTCACAGGAACCACTAGTCGACGCTCAGCCTATTGCCGTGGTACTCAATAGGGGAGCGAGCTGCATTAAGCAGCTAAAGCAACTTTATTGTTGTTGTTTATTTTTAAAGTTGAAGCTTTTAAAGTGGTGCCTCACCACTACTCGCTTACCAAGGTTTGTGATCCCCGTCGAAACCTTTACATCCCCATAAGTTGAATTTATAACATCAACCTCGTTGCTTTTCTTTCATAGCGCGTTCAATATCGCGTTTAGCGGCTTTCTGAGCCATAGCTTCACGTTTGTCGTAGAGCTTTTTACCTTTGCACAGTCCGAGTTCAACTTTCACTCTGCTACCTTTAAAGTAAAGGGAGAGAGGGATAAGGGAGTATCCGTCCTGCTTTGTGAGGCCGATAAGTTTGTTGATTTCACGCTTATGCATCAGCAGTTTTCTCACACGCAAAGGATCTTTGTTAAATATATTGCCTCTTTCATACGGACTTATGTGCATCGAGTTAACAAAAATCTCGCCATCGACTATGTTGCACCAGCAGTCCTTGAGGTTAACTCTGCCTTGTCGCAGAGATTTAACCTCAGTACCGCATAGCTCAATTCCGGCTTCGTATTTTTCCTCGACAAAATAGTCGTGAAAGGCTTTTTTGTTTTGAGCAATAGTTTTAGTGCTTTCTTTCATTAAAGTTCATTCCTGCCTTCTAAGGCTCTGGCGAGTGTTACCTCGTCAGCATATTCCAGGTCACCACCTACAGGTATACCATATGCAAGTCGAGTGACTTTAATTCCCATTGGCTTTAAAAGTCTGCTGATATACATAGCAGTAGCTTCGCCTTCGACTGTAGGGTTGGTTGCCATAATGATTTCTTTGACTGTGTCGTCAGAAAGTCTAGATAAAAGCTGTTTTATATAAAGCTGGTCAGGACCGATGCCATTAAGAGGGGAGATAGCTCCGTGCAGTACATGATATACACCATCGTACTCGTGAGTATTCTCAAGAGCGATAGCATCCCTCGGTGTTTCTACAACACAGATGACTGATTTATCCCTTGTTGAGCTTTTGCAGACAGGGCAAAGTTCGCCCTCAGAAAAGTTACAACAAACTTCACAGTAACGAATTTTCTCGTGAGCGTCTAGTATAGCTGTTGAAAATTCAGTTGCTTGTTCCTTTGGCATATTAAGAACAAAGTACGCAAGACGCTGAGCGGTCTTTGAGCCAATTCCGGGTAGACGCTCGAATTGTTCTATAAGTTTAGATAATGGAGCTACGTTGTAACTTGCCATTAGAATAAACCGCCCATACCCATAGCGCCTAAGTTAAGACCGCCTGAGATTTTTTCCATAGTTTCTTCCTTGTCTTTGTTAGCAGCTCTTAAAGCTTCATTAACAGCAGCCATAACAAGGTCGGAGAGCATTTCTACATCGTCAGGATCAACAACTTCAGGCTCGATTTCGATAGATTTAACTTCGAGTTCACCTGAAACCTTCACTTTAACGGCGTTTCCACCCGCAGTAGCTTCGTATTCCTTTGCGTTTAATTCTTCAGTAGCTGCTGCCATATCGTCCTGCATTTTCTGAGCCTGACGAGCGAGCTGTTGTAAATTTCCTGCTCCGCCGCCACCGTAACCCTGTGGTAATCTTGCTTTCATAATATATCTTCCTTTCTTAATAACGAATTATTCTTCAATAACGTTGATGCCTGAGTTTTTTAGATTTGCGATGAAACTACTTAGTACATCATCTTTCTTTTCTCTAATCTGAGGCTTTTTATATGGACCTAGCTTGTAGGTTTTTCCTGTGACTTCTAAAACTGCTTTTCGGATATTATCGCGTTGTGCTGATTTTTTCAGAAGCTGGAACGCTATGTCCTGATCTGTGTCAATCAGCAGGTAGTCACCGCTGATATATGCGCTTGAACCATCAAAAGCAGCCGAGATAGCTCGTGAATACTGTTTTAAGTTATTAATAACTTCCGGCCATTCGTGCATTGGAACAGCGTTTTCATAAACTGCGTTTAGGTCAACTGCAACTCTTTTAGGTTGTTCAACAACCTTTTGAGGCTCAATAGGTGGAACTGCTTGAGATTCCGGTTTTTCAGGCTGTGGAGGTGTCTCAACTATCTGGTCTATGGTAGGTGTTTCTTCGGTTTCGGCAATACTTTCTACTTCTTTATTTATCGTTTCAGCCTTTGATTTATCTTCGGCTTTGATTGCTTCGACAGTTTCATCTAAAACAGGCTTAGACTCAGTTTTTACAGTTTCTTTTACAACTACTCCTGTGTTTTGAAGTATCTTAACTGTTCGCTCTAAAGCTGCAACTCGAGAAGTGAGCGCTTCTGTAGTTGAGTCGAGTTCAGGTGAACAAAGTTTTACGAGCGCCATTTCAAGTTCAGTACGGTTATTTGTACCTTTACCCATACGTTCAAATGCACGGGAAAGCACGTCCATAAAGTATACTATATCAGCGAGAGATAAATAGTCGCATTGTGACTGCGCGGCTTCAAACTCCCTGTCTGCAAAAGCTAGCATTTCTCTTGGGTTGTTCACAGTCTTGATTAACATCAAAGAGCGGAAATGAGAGATGAGTTCATCACAAAGTCTGGCTACGTCCTTGGATTCACCGTAAAGTCTGTCAACAAGAGACAAGGCTTTCGCAGGATTTTTGTTAATCGTGCAAGTGCAAAGCTCAAAAAGATAGTTTTTGCTCGCAAGACCTGCGGCATTACGCACAACTTCAGCTGTGACTTCATTTTCGGCTATACCGATACATCTGTCTAAAAGTGAGATAGCATCACGCATACCACCGTCTGAGATAACAGCGATAAGGGAAGCAGCTTCATCGGTTAACGAGATGCTTTCAGCTTTTGCGATAGTCTGTAATCTGTATGCTATGTCTTTAGGTTTGATTCGATGAAAATCAAAGCGCTGGCAACGTGAAGTTATGGTCGAAGGAAGCTTGTGTACTTCAGTTGTAGCTAAAATAAAGATAACGTGTTTTGGAGGTTCTTCGAGCGTTTTAAGCAAAGCATTGAATGCTTCGGTTGTGAGCATATGAACCTCGTCGATAATGTAAACACGATATTTGGCTTTAGAAGGTGTGAACGCAACCTCATCAATAATGTCGCGTATATTGTCAATCTTACGGTTGGACGCTGCGTCCATCTCTACAACATCTAAAATCTCGCCCGAGTCAATACCTTTACAGTTTTCGCAAACCCCACAAGGATTAGAGTCGTTAAGCTCTAAACAGTTGACCGCTTTAGCGAGAATTTTCGCACAGGTTGTTTTACCCGTACCACGTGAGCCTGTGAACAGGTACGCGTGGTTAATTCTACCGGACTTTAATTCGTTTTTTAAAGTAACCGTAACCTGAGGCTGTCCAATAACGTCCTCAAAGGTAGACGGTCTATACTTTCGGTATAGTACCTGATACATAGTCTCACTCCTAATAAAAAAGCAAGCCGTAGCCGAAAACGGCCCCTCGCATAAATAAGTGAACAACAGACTTACTGTATCGCATCACGAAATCTGCTTAATGCTGCTCGGTTCCCCGCCTGACATGGTTCACAGCTCATAATCGTACAGGGCCTGTTGCTCGCTTATTTACACGAAAAATAATACGGCTTGCGCTACGCCTTATTATAACACAAGCAAAAGTCAAAATCAATAGCATTTTTGCACGCTTGAAAAAGCAATTTTGCTGTGATATTATGAGGTGTAGAGGTGATTATATGAATCATAAGGAGAGAATGCTCAAAGGTTTACCGTATCTGTCTAATGAGGATGGACTTTTTGAGGAGCGTCAGAAAGCAAAGGTGCTGTGTCACAAGGTGAATACCTGTGAACCACTTGATGTAAAAAGACGTAATGAATACTTACATGAGCTTATCCCGAATACTAAAGGTAGTTTTTATATTGAGCCACCGTTTCGCTGTGACTATGGAACTAATATTGAACTTGGTGACGGGTTTTATTCTAACTATAATCTTATTATTCTTGATTGTGCGAAAGTGACAATCGGGGATAATGTGCTTATCGGTCCGAATGTTTGTATAACATCAGCCGGTCACCCGATACACTATATCTCTCGTAAAAAATACGAGTATGCTGACGAGATAACTATTGGAAACAATGTGTGGATTGGAGCGAATGTTGTGGTTAATCCAGGTGTTAAGATAGGTGATAACAGTGTTATAGGTTCAGGTAGCGTAGTGACTAAGGATATACCTTGTGATGTTGTGGCGGTTGGTAATCCGTGCAGAGTGTTTAGAGCGATAACTGAAGAAGACAGACAGTATTACTATAAAGATAAAAAATTCGACGTAGAAGATTACTAAAAAAACGGAGAGGGAAGACCTCTCCGTTTTGTTTTTTATAACCAGTTTAAAGTGTCCTGATATACGTTGATGTAGTCCTGAGCGCTTCGCTCCCAACTGTTGTCGCTCATCATAGCTCTCCACATCAGGTAGTGCCAACCCTCGTTATCATAGATACCTGCTAAAGCACGCTTAACAGCGTTACACATATCAGCAATATCGTAGTTTTTGAATGTGAAGCCGTTTCCGTAGTTGTCGTAAGAATCGAATACAGAGTCTTTAAGACCGCCGACTTCTCTTACTACAGGGATGGTACCGTAACGTAAAGCAATCATCTGTGAAAGACCGCAAGGCTCCTGCTTAGAAGGCATAAGGAAGATGTCAGCACCTGAGTAAATCTTTCTTGCCAGCTCAGGAATGAATCCCTGACAGAAACGAACTCTGTCAGGATACTTCCACTGCATATCACGGAAGAACTGTTCGTACTCTTCGTCGCCTGAACCTAAGATAACGAACTGCATTTTCTGAGTGTTGAGAAGGTCTTCAAGACCGCCACGAACAAGGTCGAGACCCTTGTGGGATACAAGACGTGTAACCATAGCAACCATAGGAGTATCCCAGGACTGTGGAAGGTTGAGACGTTCCTGTAAAGCACGTTTACATTCGCCCTTACCACCCATATTGTCTTTAGTGTAGTTGCAGTAAAGCTGATAGTCAGTAGCGGGATCGTAGCTCATACCATCGATACCGTTTAGGATACCGCACAGCTTATAGTGGTTGCGGATAAGTGAGTGGTGAAGACCGTGGCTGTACCATGGGTCTTTAATTTCAGCAGCGTAGCTAGGAGAAACAGTTGTAACTCGTGTCGCACACTCGATAGCACCCTTCATCATATTGAGCTTTCCGTCCATTTCGAGAATCTTCTGCTCAGATTCAGGAATACCAACGCATTCTGTGTTGACTTCCCAACCATACTTGCCCTGATACTGAATGTTATGAATAGTGAAAACACTCTTGATGTTGTGGTACCAAGGGTTCTTAGAGTAGAAGAGATAGTAGTATACAGGAACTAAAGCTGTCTGCCAGTCGTTTGTATGAATAATATCCGGATGGAAATCAATGTAAGGTAACATCTCGAGTATTGCTCTTGAGAAGAAAGCAAATCTCTCGGCATCATCGTAGAAGCCGTAAAGAGCGTTTCTGTTGAAGTAATACTCATTGTCGATGAAGTAGTATGTACAGTCGTTCCATCTAGCCCAGAAAAGACCGCAGTACTGATGACGCCATGCAACAGGAACAGTAAAGTTTGTGATAAAGTTCATCTGGTTTTTCAGTTCCTGTGGAATAGTACCGTAAAGTGGCATAACGATTCTGCAGTCCTGACCCTTTCTGCACAAAGTATGTGGTAAAGAGCCTGCTACATCAGCGAGTCCGCCACTTCCTGCAAAAGGATTTGCCTCGCTTGCACAATAAAGGATTTTCATAAATTAGCCTCCAATCAAATAACCGAACGCTTAGCAATATACATAGGGTATGACTCACAGCCAATGATGGTCTTGCCATTTGATACGGTGACATCTTTGTCGATGATGATGTGGCTGAGGTCAGCGTTTTCGCCGATTATTGTATCCTGCATAATAATACAGTTTTTAATGTGTGCGCCTTTTCCAATTCGAACGCCCTTAGATATTATACTATTTTCTACAGTTCCGTCAATAGTACATCCCTGAGCTATTAAAGATCCCTTTACGGAGCTGTCTAACCCGTAACGGCTAGGAATGTCATCTCTGACCTTGGTGTAAATAGGGCGCTTAGGGTTGAAAAGATGAGCTCTTACTTCAGGGTCCATCAATTCCATACTAGCTCTGAAATAATCTTTCATCGAGGTGATGATTGCACAGTAGCCTGTGTTTTCATAAGCGTAGATTTTCAGCTTGCTAACATTAGGCTGAAGGAAATCTCTTGTAAAATCGTTTTTGTTTTCAGCAACGAGATTTCTCACCATATTCATAAGCAACTCTTTCTTAATTAGAAATGCACCTGAAGCAAAGGTGGTTTCGCTGTTGCAAATTGACGGGAGCAGAACTTTTGTTACCTTTCCGCTTTCGTCAATGTCAAGCATAGTTCCTGCTGTTTGCACTTCGCAATCTCTGCTTCTTTTTGTGTAAATGAAGGTGATGTCAGCGCCTTTATGCTCGTGGTATTCGAGCAGTTTTCTATAGTTGAAGTTCGATACGCAACCTGCATGGTCTATAAGAACATACTCCTCATTACCGTGTTCAATGAACCCGTGCAGGGTATAAAGTGTTTCAATAATACCGTTAAAGTTGTGTTCTTTATAAGGTGGCAGTATGGTCAGACCGCTTCTGCGCTTAGCTAAATCCCATGCATTACCTGTTCCTAAATGGTCCATAAGCGATAGGAAGTTGCTCTTTGTGATGATACCAACGTTGTTGATACCGGAGTTGCTCATATTTGAAAGAGGAAAGTCTATGAGTCTGTACTTACCGCCGAAAGGAACTGAACCCATAGTACGACTTGCGGTGAGTTCAGGTAAGCTTTCTTCGAATGTGTTGGCGAAAATCAAGCCTAAAATTCTGTTAGATCCCATAATCACACCTCCACATCGCAGTCAATCATCGCTTTTGGTTCGATGACAACATTTTCACCAATTTTTAGACCATCACCGATAACAGCGATGCCCCAATCGTCACGGTTTTCTACATCAGCAGGATTCTTGCCTATCTGTGCGTTTTTACCGATGACAGTATTTTCTGAAATAATAGAGAACTGAATGTTAGCACCTTCCTCGATAACGGCACCCGGCATAATGATAGATGAGTTAACTACAGCGCCTTTGCCGATTGTAACACCAGGGAAGAGGATAGAAAACTCAAGCTTGCCGTCAACAATACATCCGTCTGCGATCATAGAGTTCTGAATCTCAGCATTTTCACCAACATAGTGTGGTGGCATCATCGGATTGCGTGAGTAAACGTTCTTTAAGCTGAGGGTTACATTTGGATCGAGAAGGTCCATGTTAGCTTCCCACAAGCTGTCGATAGTACCAACGTCTTTCCAGTAGCCTTCGAAAGGATAAGCCATCATTTTTTCTCCTGCGTTAAGCATAGCAGGGAGAACGTCTTTGCCGAAATCGTTACTGGAATTTTCGTTTTCTTCGTCTTCAATGAGATATTTTTTTAATTTATCCCAGCTGAATACATAAATACCCATCGAAGCGTTTGTGCTTTTAGGAACAGCAGGTTTCTCGTCGAACTCATATATTGAGCCGTCTTCGTTTGTGTTTAGAATACCAAAACGAGATGCTTCCTCAAGCGGAACATCAATAACTGCAATTGTACAAGCAGCGTTGTTCTTCTTGTGATATTTAATCATATCAGCATAGTTCATTTTATAAATATGGTCACCTGAGAGAACAACAACATATTCAGGGTCATATCTTTCAATAAAATCGATATTCTGATAAATAGCGTTAGCTGTGCCTGAATACCAGTCTGAGCCTTCCTTTGACTCGTATGGCTGAAGACATGTAACGCCAGAGCTGATTCCGTCTAAATCCCAAGGTTGACCGTTACCGACATACTCGTTCAAAATAAGTGGCTGATACTGTGTTAGTACGCCAACAGCTTCGATACCGGAATTTGTACAGTTTGAAAGCGGGAAGTCTATGATTCTGTATTTACCGCCGAAAGGCACAGCAGGTTTAGCAAGCTTTTTTGTAAGCACGCCAAGACGAGAGCCTTGTCCACCGGCAAGAAGCATAGCAACGGCTTCTTTTTTAGGACGCATTGTATTTACCTCCGAGTAAGTATTTGATTTTGGGCGGAGTAAAACCCCGCCCAATTTTATCACTGTATTAAAATTTTATTTGTCGGCTTTTGTAGCTTTTTTAGCAGGAGCTTTTTTGGCTGTAGCTTTTTTAGCGGGAGCTTTCTCGGCCTTAGGCTCTGCTTTCTTAGTAGCAGCTTTCTTAGCAGGAGCTTTCTTTTCTTCCTTAACTTCTGCCTTTGTCTTAGCTTCAGCTTCAGCCTTAGCAGCTGCTTCTTTTTCAGCTTTCTTTTTAGCTAAAGTAGCTCTTCTCTTAGCTAAAGCAGCAGCTTTCTTCTCAGCAGCAGCTTTCTCAGCGGCGATTCTAGCTCTTTCTTCAGCTTCTTTCAATGCCTTAACGCGTGGATTCTCGCGCTTATCAACACACTTAAAGAATACTGCAGCCATAGGTGGAACGTCAATCTTGATAGACTGCTCAAGACCGTGCATAGGTTCAACTGACGCATGAATCTTGTCAGGGTTGTTTGTACAATCGTAACCACCGTACTGAGGGTCGTCTGTGTTGAGTACCTGTTCGTAAATACCAAAATCAGGAACACCAATTGAATAGCCTTCTCTGCGTACAGGCTGGAAGTTGCATACTACGATGATTGAATTACCTTCCTTATCGATACGACGGAAAGCGATTATGCTCTGCTGATAGTCGTCGTGATGGATCCAGTTGAAGCCTTCCCAAGAAAAGTCAATCTGACTCATACACTTGTTATCGAGATAGAAGCGGTTTAAGTCCTTGATGAATGAGTTTAACTGCTGATGTCTTTCGTACTGGAGTAAACCCCACTGGAGTTCCTCAGTAGAATTCCACTCGTCGAACTGACCAAGCTCAGCACCCATAAATGTAAGCTTCTTACCAGGGTGAGCCATCATATATGAAAGGAATACTCTCACGCCTGCGAACTTGTCGTTGTAATCACCAGGCATCTTGTTGATAAGTGAACCCTTACCGTAAACTACTTCGTCATGGGAGATAGGGAGCAGGAAGTGTTCAGAGAATGCGTACAAGAAGCTGAATGTAATATTATCGTGGTGATATGGTCTCCAAAGCGGGTCGAGTGACATGTATGAAAGCATATCGTTCATCCATCCCATATTCCACTTATAGTCGAAGCCAAGACCACCATCGTAAACAGGCTTTGAAACCATTGGCCAAGATGTACTTTCTTCAGCAATCATCATAACTGTAGGGTGGTGGAGATGAACAGCTGTGTTAAGTCTCTTTAAGAACTCAACAGCCTCTAAATGCTCTCTGCCACCGAAGCAGTTCGCAACCCACTCGCCGTCGTTACGGTTATAGTCGAGATAAAGCATAGAAGCAACAGCATCTACACGGATACCGTCGATGTGGTATTTATCAAGCCAGAACATAGCACTTGATACTAGGAAAGAGATAACCTCGTATCTAGCGTAGTCGAATACGTATGTACCCCACTCTTTATGCTCGCCTTTTCTTGAATCTTCGTATTCATAGCAGTGGATACCATCGAAACGACCTAAACCGTGAGCATCTTTAGGGAAGTGAGCAGGCACCCAGTCAAGGATAACGCCGATGCCTTCCTGGTGACATAAATCGATGAAATTCATGAACTGGTCAGGGTTGCCGTAGCGAGAAGTTGGAGCGAAGTATCCTGTTACCTGATAACCCCAAGAGCCGTCAAACGGATACTCTGTCATAGGCATAAACTCAATGTGAGTGTAGCCCATTTCCTTAACGTAAGGGATAAGTTCTTCAGCAAGCTTATCGTAAGAGAATACGTTTCCGTCTAAATATTTTCTCCATGAACCTGCGTGAACTTCATAGATGTTAAGAGGCTCCTCAAAGTGGTTCTTCTTAGCTTTTTCTTCGAACCACTGAGCGTCGTTCCAGATGTGGTTATTCAAATCATAAACCACAGAAGCGTTGTCAGGTCTTGTCTGAGTATGGAAAGCATAAGGGTCGGATTTCAGGAGTTTTTCAAACCAAGGGGTCTCTACACAATACTTGTAAATCTCAAAGTCGTAAAGTCCTTCGATGAAAAGTTCCCATACACCGCCTTCGCTGATTTTGTACATATAGTTTGCGGTCTGATCCCAGTTGTTGAAGTTGCCGACAACGGAAACAGTAAGGGCGTTTGGAGCCCACACACGAAATACAACACCGTCTTTGCCGTCCCAGTTAACTTTGTGAGCGCCTAAGAATTCGTAAGCACGAACAGCGTCACCGCCATGGAACAGTTCAAGAGGGGTTCTCTCGTCAAAAATCTGATAGTTCATGAAAATCTCTCCTCAAAATTATATTAAATAATATAACTATACATTATATATCGAGAATATAATATCATTTTTTTAGTACAAATTCAAGTAAAAGCGTAATTTTGATTACAAAGTTTTCGTGCAATTTTTATAAAGTTTGTCAATTTTATTAGCAAAATATACAACTTTTTAGCGTATTTTCATAAGAACTGACCAATAATTTTATTTTTATTATTTTTTTCTTAATATATTTTGTAGAAAAAGCGAGTTAAGAAAAGTACATAAGATAATAATCATGCATACAATCAGCTAGTAAACTGGTATGGTTTCAGGAAATTATTTTTCTGAATAAGCAATAAATTTTATAAAAGTTGGGTCAAATTTCCTTGACATTTATTAATGTATATATTAATATTAATATGAGCATATGTGGTGTATGCTCGGAGCATTTAGTCACACGGACGATGTTCCTATTCACTTATTGGACTCTTTAAAGAGCCGTTATTCATAGATATTTTTTATTATTTTTATTATCATCCCTATTTTCCACAATTTTTTGTGGGGTTTCTTGGTGATAGATTTAAACTGAATATCTTATATTAACGGCACCCATGAGTTGAGTTTGATTAGTTTTTAACTAACAAAATCAAGGAGGTGTCAAATCAAATGGACTTATGGTTACAGATCCTGTTACCTGTTGTCGCAGCTATCGTAGGTATAGTTATCGGTGCTATTGTTGGTGTCGTATACCGTAAAAAGGTTGCTGAGGCTGAAATAGGCAGCGCTGAACAGGAGGCTAAGCGTATCGTCTCAGAGGCGGTAAAGACTGCTGAAGCCAAGAAGAAAGAAGCCATCTTAGAGGGTAAGGACGAAGTTCATCGCCTCAGAACAGAGGGAGAAAAAGAACTTTCCGACCGTCGCAAGGAGGTTCAGCGTCAGGAAAGACGCATCCAACAAAAGGAAGAAACCCTTGACAAGAAGTTAGATAACATCGAAGTTAAGGAAGAAAAAGTAGCTAAGAAAATGAAAGAAGCCGAGGCTAAACTTGCTGAGGTTGAAACCATCAAGAAAAGTCAGTTTGAAATGCTCGAGAGGATTTCCGGTTATACCGTTGATCAGGCTAAAGCGTACTTGTTGCAGCAGTTAGAGCTTGAACTCGGTCACGAAAAATCCTTGAAAATTATGGAATTCGAGCAGCAGCTCAAGGATGAGCAGGAAAAGAAAGCGAGAAATATCATCTCTCTTGCTATCCAGCGTCTTGCGGCTGATCAGGTTGCTGAGGCTACCGTATCGGTAGTTCCGCTTCCAAATGACGAGATGAAAGGTCGTATCATCGGTAGAGAGGGTAGAAATATCCGTGCTATTGAAACACTCACTGGTGTTGACCTTATTATCGACGATACACCGGAAGCTATTACACTTTCAAGCTTTGAGCCGGTTCGTCGTGAAATCGCTCGTCTCTCACTCGAAAAGCTTATCTCTGACGGACGTATTCATCCGGCAAGAGTTGAGGAAATGGTTGAAAAAGCCAGACGTGAGGTCGAGGCTACTATTAAGCACGAGGGTGAACGTGCTGTGCTTGAATCAGGTGTTAACGGTATTCACCCTGAACTTGTTAAACTCTTAGGTAGATTACGTTACCGTACAAGTTACGGTCAGAACGTATTAAACCATTCTCTTGAGGTTGCATACCTCTCAGGTATTATCGCATCTGAGCTTGGGATGGATCCTACAGTTGCAAAGCGTGCAGGTTTACTTCATGATATCGGTAAGGCACTCGACCACGAAATCGAGGGTAGCCACATCGAAATCGGTGTTGATATGGCTAGAAAGTATAAGGAAAGCGACGCTGTTATTCACGCTATCCACGCTCACCACGGTGACGTTGAAGCTAAGACTGTTGTTGCTTGTATTGTACAGGCTGCTGACGCTATTTCTGCAGCACGTCCAGGGGCTAGAAGAGAAAACCTTGAGAACTACATCAAGCGTCTTCAGAAGCTCGAGGAAGTTGCTTCATCATTCAACGGTGTTGAAACTTCATTCGCTATTCAGGCAGGCCGTGAGATTAGAATTATGGTTAAGCCTGAGGTCGTTACTGATGATAATATGGCATCTCTTGCAAGAGATATCTGCAAGAAGATTGAAGAAGACCTCGAGTATCCGGGTCAGATTAAAGTCAATATCATCCGCGAAAGCAGAGCTATCGACTACGCTAAATAAAACAGCATATAACCCGTTAGGGCGAAAAATAAGCCATCCGATTACTCGGGTGGCTTTTGTTGTGTAGTATTAAGAACAGATTTGTATAAATATGTATTTCTTGATATATCAAATGGATACCCAGGTTAGGTTAGGATAGATTAGTATAGTATAGAATAGAATAATATATATTGTTATCAAATAGTTGTTGTGTTTAGTAATCCCACTTAGGTATATACGATTCATCAGCACTTTTCAGTTCCTGAGCAAAGCCGTCTAAATCAAGTCTTATCAGCTCATCAAGAACCTTGTTATACTCTCGTTTAGTTATCTTACGGTTTAAGTTATCAAGCTCTAAGGCTTTACCGTAAGGTGTGTACTGCCCCATCAGGCTTACAAGTACTCTGTCTGCAAAGTTTTCCTTGATTAATTTCAGTACACCAATGCTGTTTTTGGTGTGAGAAGGGAGTACAAGGTGACGGATTATCACTCCCTTTTGAATGATTCCGTCTTCATCAAACGAAAGTGCCGGCTGTTGTGAGAGCATTTCTTCAATAGCATTCAAAGTAACTTTTGTGTAGTTATCGCATTTTGAAAGACTTTTCGCAAGTTTATCATCGCTGTACTTAAAGTCAGGAAGATATACGTCGATATATCCTTTAAGCTTTTTCAGTGTTTCTATGCTTTCGTACCCAGAGCTGTTATAGATAAGCGGAACGCTTGGCTTATAAATATCAAGAGTTTTGATAAGTTTATCAACGTACTGTGTGGCTGATACGAATTCGATTGTGTGAACTCCACTTTCTTCAAGCTCTCTGAGCTTTTCTGAAAGCTCTTGTGGAGATATAAATCTTCCGTTGTTTTCGTGGGAGATTTCGTAATTCTGACAGTAAACGCATTTTAGGGTACAGCCTGAAAAGAAAACAGCTCCACAGCCGTTTTCTGAGCTTATACACGGTTCTTCCCAAAGATGGGGAGCAATTTTGGCTACTTTCATTTTATCTTCACATCTGCAAAAACCTGAAGCGGTATTTTCGTTTCTTTTTGCGTTGCATTTACGAGGGCATAGGTTACAAATCATAAAATCACCGCATTAAGTGTATCACAGATTTAATAAAATAAAAAGAAGAAACTTAGCATTGGTTACAATCGTACAGAAAGTCTTCGACTACATCGTGAAGATGACACAAAGAAAGCTTATGAGTATTGAATTTTTCGATTAATTGTTCTACCGCAAATTTGTCTGTTGATATGTCCGCAACTGAGATGGTTAGTTTCCTTTCTTCGGCTATAATGCCATAGGAAGTATAGTGACCGATGCTGGTATCGTAGAGGGTTTGCGTGAGTAATGAGTATTTTGCCATGGGGTCCTCCCGAAATGGTGAAAAATTGTCACGGTGACATTTTATCACCAAATATTACCAAATGCAAGTCATTTGACAAAGGTGTAACATAAGTTACAAAAGATTTTCTTTTTTGACAAAATCGAACATTTCGTATTCGACGAAATCTTACATAAATTTGTGAATACGCGCTAAGTCGGATTTTTCGTTCAGCGATGAAAATAAAAGTTTCTTGTAAAATGAATACTCTTATGATATCCTAAAAACTATAAAAGCCTCAAGGGAGGTAAGGTTATGATTTATGTAAACGATTTAAGTAAAGAATTTAAAAAGGCTATAAAAGAACCCGGACTAAAGGGCAGTGTTAAAGCACTTTTTAAACCTAACTATGAGATTATTAAGGCTGTTGATGGTATTAGCTTTCACGTTCCTAAGGGAGAAATGCTTGGCTTTATTGGTCCGAATGGTGCAGGTAAGAGTACTGTTATAAAGATGCTGACGGGTATATTAACCCCGACTTCGGGTACTTGTGAGATTAACGGACATATTCCTCAGGAAAACCGTCAGAAATACGTTAAAGAAATCGGTGTAGTTTTCGGCCAACGTACTCAACTTTGGTGGGATTTAGCTTTAAGGGAAACCTACTCGGTATTAAAAGAGATTTACGATGTCCCTGATAAAGAGTTTAAAGAACGTATGGCATTTTTGAATGAGGTTTTAGAACTTGATGATTTCATCAGTAGTCCTGTAAGAACCTTGTCTTTGGGTCAGCGTATGAGAGCTGATATTGCGGCGTCACTTTTACATAATCCGAAAGTATTATTTTTAGATGAGCCGACTATTGGTCTTGATGTTGTTGTCAAAGAAAATATTCGCAACGCTATTCAGAAAATCAACGCAGAAGAGGGAACAACCGTTATTCTCACTACTCACGATTTAGCGGATATTGAGCTTTTGTGTAATCGCATAGTTATGATTGATAAAGGTAAAAAGGTTTTTGATGGTCAGATTAATGATTTGAAACGTGAATTCGGTCAGATGAGGGATTTGAAGTTCGAGCTTATGAACACCTGCGATATTTCAAAACTCAACTATAAAGAGGACTTGAAATTATCAGATGATGATATGAAACTCGAAAGTGAAAAAGCTATTGTATCCGTCAGATTTGACAGCGATAAGGTGAGCGTTGAGGATATGCTTTCTTACACACTTTCAAAGGTACACGTAAAAGATATTAACCTTAAAGATGCTGATATCGAGGAAATTATCCGAAGACTCTATAAAAGGGAAGTGAGTATAGATGAAGTTTAAGAAGTTTATACGCACTTATCGTCCGTTTACAAGAGCTGGTATGCTCGAATCAGTAGCGTACAGGGCTAATTTTTTCTGCTTTCTTATAGGCGAAATTATGTCGTGCTTTATTATGTTTTTTGTGTGGAAAGCGGTTTTTCAAAGTAGTAACGGTGAGACCTTTATGGGCTTTACCATGGAAGATATGGTGGTGTACCTTTTCATCACTTTCCTGACAGGTTACCTCACTTACTCTGATGGGACTTATGCTATTGCTACAGAAATTCGTGATGGCTCGATTGCTATGCGTATGATAAAACCTTGTTCATTTGATATGTGTTTTCTGTTTCAAGAACTTGGTAACAAGATAATTAACGTATTGTTTATTTTTGCGCCTCTTGTTATTGGTGTTGAGGCTTACCGATGGGTAATTACGGGTGCATGCCAGTTTAATATTTCATACTTTTTGCTTTATGTTGTCAGCTTGATTATGGCTTATCTTATATCTTTTTATTTTAACGTAAGCTACGGATTTATGGCGTTTTATCTCAAGAACCTCTGGGGTGCAGATATACTGAAAGAATGTATAATAAATTTTCTCTCAGGTGCTACTATTCCGCTTGCTTTTATGCCGACTGCTCTTGCGAATGTTTTGAGTTTTCTTCCATTTTCATCGTTGTCGTATACACCTGTTATGATATATATGGGAATGTATTCGGGAGAAGAAATAGCGTTTAAAATGCTGATGCAGGTATTCTGGCTGATGGTTATGGTGCTTTTATCAAAAGCAGTATGGAATCACGCTGTAAAGCGACTGTGTTCGCAGGGAGGTTGAGCTTATGAGAAGAATGTTAAGACTCCACCGGATTTTTGTCGCTCAGTATATGAAAAACCTTATGGAATACAAGGTCGATTTTCTGACAGGTGCGATAAGCTTTCTGCTCGGTCAGGTTATCCAGATAGCTTTTCTTGGGATCATATTCAGCCAGATACCCGATCTTGTTGGCTGGGAATTCAATGAGATTTTGTTTATCTACGGCTTTTCGCTCATTCCTAAAGGAATGGACCATTTGTTATTTGACAATTTGTGGAGTGTAGGTTACTTTATAGTAAGAAAGGGAGATTTCGACAAATATCTGACCCGTCCTATAAACAGCTTGTTTTATGTTATAGCTGAGAAGTTTTGCGTTGACGCATTCGGCGAACTGCTAATTGGTCTTATATTGATAGTGTATAGCACTGTTCAGCTTAAACTGACTATAACATGGTATATGATTCCGCTGTTTATTGTGGCTGTTGTATTCGCGACGCTTATTTATACATCGATTAAAATCGCGACTTCAGCTATAGCTTTCTGGACCAAAGCTTCGGGTCATATAACACACATGTTTTACATGACAAATGATTTTTCGAAATACCCGACAACTATATATAATAAGTTTGTAAGAACATTTATTACTTACATAGTGCCGTTTGCGTTTACAGCATTTTATCCTGCCAGTTTCTTTCTGACAGGTGAAAACCCGCTGTTTTGTATCGGTGGAACGGTTTTAGCGTCTGTGGTTTTGTTTACAATTTCTGTTTGTATCTGGAATAAAGGGATTAAAGCCTACGAGTCAGCAGGAAGCTAATTGTTAGTTTTTATGGAGGAAGCTATGCGAAATCCGTTTTTATCGTATTTAAAGGAAGAGAAAAGTGAATATCTGAGTTCTGTGTGTTCTCTTAATAAAGCGGTGTTGAAAAAGCTTCCGCTATACGGAATTGATGATACGCTTGAGGGAAAAACATTCAGAGAGATTTTTTCGACACAGCTTATTGTTGATGAAATCAAAAAAGCAGCTTATGACTATAATGTGGATATCTCAAGTTTCGATGATAATATGCTTCCGAAGCTTCTTGACAGGGCGCTTATCAGTGAGGATATAAAGTACAATCGTCTTGGTGAACGAATTGCGACAAAATTCGGAGACAGATTAGGATTGCTTTTGTTAGCTTTAAAGCTCGGTGAAAAAGAAAATCGAAAAGCACGGCCTGATTGGAATGACGAACACTGGGAGTATTGGAGTAATCTCGACACAGTGATATTTGTTGGCGGACTTGCAAGCTCAATGCTAGGTCGCAGATTTAAAGAACGTATCCAGCACATTTTTGATAAAGCCAAAGTGAAGCCGTATAATATTATGCTTTTTGATAATGCAACTTATGTTGGTGTTATGGGATGTGCAAAATTAATGAGTGATAATACTACTTCGCTTGTGTTTGATTTTGGTCATACTAATCTAAAGCGTTGTATTATTACTAAAGGGGTTTCTGAGATAACTCATTTCATATCCTTGGAAAGTGTTAAGTCCAAGTATGTTGGAAAAATAAAAGATGGCGAAGATGGGTGGGAAGCTGCTCTCTTACTGCATAAACATCTTGTGAAAACTATAACGGATACATATAAAAAGTACAACGAGAAGTACGTTCTCTCACGTGAAATTGTAATCAGTATTGCGAACTATAACGCGGGTGGTGTGCTTAATAGCGAACGTGGGGGATATGCTAAACTTACCGAGTTAGGAAATGATTATCAGAAGATTCTGTCTGAGGATTTGTCTAGTGTGTTGCATAAGCGCGTCAAGGTAAGACTAGTTCACGACGGCACAGCAAATGCTTTGTACTTTACTGATATTGAAAATTCTGTTTGTATATCTTTAGGTACAGCTTTCGGTGTTGGATTCACCGATATTAAAATGTAATAAATCTGTTTCGTCATCTTTGAATACGTGTTTTTGTGGATAATATACATATTATCGCACTTGTGTTTGAAGATGACGATATTTTTTTGGCATTAATACACAAAACAGGAAAGAAAAGATTGTGCAAAAAGCGTTGTGTAAATTTCCTAAATTCCATTTAATATTTAAAAGAAATATGCTATAATGTCTACAACTGAAATTATGCGGTTAATTTTTAGAAAGAGAGGAATTTTAATGAAATTACGCAGTATTATTTCAAGTATTCTTGTCGTGATGATACTTCTTTCTTCAGTCAGCTTTGCTATTTCTGCTGCTGAGATTGATGCTGCACAGACAGGATATCACAACGAAAGCTATCTTGAGGATTATGCTCAGAAAGCTAAAAATGAACAGGGACTCGGTGTTACTTACACAAAGTCTGCAACCACATTTAAAGTTTGGTCACCAACAGCTACCGCTGTTATGGTAAAGCTTTATTCCACAGGTTCAGATGCTGAGTCAGGCGCTAAAGTTCTTGGCACACATTCAATGAAGAAAAACGCTACAACAGGTGTGTGGTCTTTGACACTTGATGGTGATTACAAAGACATTTACTACACATATCTTCTCACTATTGATGGTAGCACTTCTGAAACTCAGGACCCTTATGCTACTGCAGTAGGTGCTAACGGTGAGCGTTCTATGATCGTTGACCTCGATGCAACTGACCCAGAGGGTTGGGAAGAAGATGAACACGTACTTTTCGATTCTGCTGCTGAGGCATCAGTTTGGGAAATTCACGTTCGTGACTTCTCTATCTCTCCATCATCAGGTGTTTCTGACGAGTATAAAGGTAAGTATCTTGCGTTTACAGAGGGTAACACAACTGTAAACGGCGAGGGTGACATCGCTACTTGTGTTGACTACCTTGTTGAGCAGGGTGTTAACTGTGTTCAGCTTCTTCCAATTGCTGACTTCTCAGGTATTGATGAAACAAACTCTGATCCACAGCGTAACTGGGGTTACAACCCAGTGAACTTCAACGTTCCTGATGGTGCTTATGCAACTGACTGCTACGACGGTAATGCAAGAATCAAAGAGTTCAAACAGCTCGTTCAGGCTCTCCACGACAGAGGCATCGCTGTTGTAATGGACGTTGTTTACAACCATACATACGTACTCGAAGGTTCAGCCCTTGCTAGAACAGTTCCTAAGTATTACCACAGAATGAGCGATGCTCAGAACTACTACAACGGTTCAGGTCTTGGTAACTGCTTATCAACAGAGAAAGCTATGACATCAAAGTATGTTGTTGAATCTCTTAAATACTGGGTAGAAGAGTACCACATTGACGGTTTCCGTTTTGACCTTATGGGCGCACTTGACTGTGATACATTAAACGCAGCAAGAGCAGAACTTGACAAGATTGACACACGTATTCTTATGTGGGGTGAGCCTTGGGCAGGTGGCGATGCTGGTATCGCAGATGGTGCTACAAACTCTAACTTCTCAAAGCTTAACGACCGTATCGGTGGTTTCAACCAGACATATTCTGAGAACCTTAAGGGTTCTGAATCTATGATTACAGGTACAACAGGTGCATTTGCTCAGGGTGACTCAACTAACGCTGCTATCCTCAACGCTGCACGTGGTACTGCAACATACTTCAATACAAACAAGATTTCTAAGATTGTCAACTATCTTGATAACCACGATAACCTTACACTTTACGATAAACTCTTAAAGACTAACCAGGATGACCTTAAATCAAAGTATAACTATACTTTCACAACAAATAAGGATCTCGAAAGACTTTACACAATTAACCAGAACGTAGTTAATACATATTACGCTGAGGTTTCTGATCAGTTAAGACTTTCACTTCTTTCAGTTATGACAGCTCAGGGTATCCCATTTATGAATGCAGGTACTGAGTTTGGTCGTACTAAGTACGGTGACGGTAACTCTTATCGTACATCTGACAATATCAACGCAATTGACTGGACAAGACTTGATAAGTGGGGCGAAGATGCTGACTACTACGCAGGTCTCCAGAAGATTCGTCAGGCTTTCGCACCATTCAGTGATGCAAAGGCTGATGCTATCACAACAGTTTCTACACAGAATCCTGTTGCTTACACAATCAATAACACAACAGCAGGTCAGTGGAGCAAAGCTTTAGTTGTTATGAACAACAACAAGACAACAGCTAAATCTGTTACACTCCCTTCAGGTACATGGACAGTTATCGCTAATAATAAGAAAGCAGGCGTTGACTCATTAGGTACAGCAACTGGCACATATTCAGTTCCTGCAAGATCAGGTGCTATCCTCGTTCAGGGTACATATAAAAAGCCAGCTGAAGGTTTTGCAACTCTCACAGCTGAACACTATGTAAGAGATTCAGCTTCAGGTTCATACAAACTTGAGAAAACAAATACTGCTAAATATGCAGTTGGTCAGACATATCGTGCTATCACAGACACAGATATCCTTTTTGACCATAATCTTGATAAGTTCGAGAGTACAACAGGCGCACTTTCAGGCGAAGCAAAGGCTAACCAGAAGGTTACTGTTAAGTTCTACTACACAAGATTCACAGAGTCTAACTATCTGACAGTTAACTTCCTCGACTCAACATCAGGCGAGAGAGTTCGTCCATTCATTAAATACAGACTTCACGATGGAGCAGAGTTCTCTATCCCTGCTACAGGAGTTCAGGGTTACTCACTTGACACAGCAAAGTATCCAGCAGGTACAGTTGGTAAGTTTGACGCTTCTAAGGAAACTACATTTAACTTCTATTACAACGAGCTTACTCACACAAAAACTGTAGTTCACTTCTACAATTCACATCCAAACTGGAACAACACAATTATTCAGTGCTATGCTTATTATGATACATCTACTGAGGAACCACTTGGTAAATGGACTGATAATACAGCTGGTAATATGACAAAAGACTCAACACTTGGCGACAACTGGTACACAGTTACTATCCCTAATGTTAAGTCTTGTCGTGTAATGTTCCACCCTAAGAACGCAGTAAGTGGCGTTCAGCAGGAACCTGGACAGGGTGAAGCAGGTTACGAAGTATCAAGTGAAGCTTGGATTAAGGATAAGATCCTCACATTCTCTTGCTCAGTTGTAACAAGTTATATTGATATCGCAACAGGTAAGCAGCTCGCACCTGATGTTGTGAAGGATTATACAAAGATTACTTCTAACGGTATGTATAGCACTGTTGCTAAGCCAGAGCTTGGTAACTATATCACACCAGCCAACGCTTCTAACTTCTTCAAAGCCGGTACAACTAACGTAGTTTATCTCTACGACGGTACACAGAAACCTGTTGATCCAACACCAGGTGTAAGCTCCCTTATCGGTGACGTTGACGGCGATGACCTTATCAGTGTTGTAGACGCAACTCTTGTTCAGAGAAATGTTGCTCATAAGAATGAATTCAATGAAAATCAGATTACTGCAGCTGATACAAATAAGAGTGGCGATATTGAAATCTTAGACGCTACAAATATTCAGAGATATCTTGCTAGTCTTAAGAACTTTGGCCATGTAGGCGAAAAGATTGGTGGTACTGATACACCTGTTCAGGGTGAGCATACATTCGCTGAACTCATCGATATGTACAACTTACTTTCAGGTAAGTATGTAGCACTCCCATCTGATTACTATGCAGAAGACGAGGGTTACATCGCAGCAGGTGTTGCTCTTGATACTTACAAGGCTGTTACTCTCAACCCAACAGCTGATCCTGAGGTTATCGACGAAGCATACGATGCATTCGAAGCGGCTTACAACACAATCAAAGATTACGAAGAAGACGTTGAGATTCCTCTTCCTGACAAGATTGACGTTTACTTTACTAACAACATAGGTTGGAGCAAGGTTAATTATTATTGTTGGGGTGCCGCTAACATGACATGGCCTGGCGCTCAGATGACAAAGGCATACACTAATGAAATGGGTCAGGATGTTTACAAGGTTACTATCGATCCTGATGTATATCAGAATATCATATTTAACAATGGTGCTGGTGGCGACGCTAACCAGACTGTAGATATTGTTATCGAAACTTCATCTGCAAGCATCGGTTACTATATCTCTGATCCTGAATCATATGGTAAGAAGAGCGTTGGTACTTGGAATCCATAATTAACACTAAAACTTAATAAATTGAGCAGGTCGAGAGACCTGCTCTTTTTTTGTTTAACACAAGACAAAATCTGTTGCATATTATGTACTAGGCTTGCCTTATGGCAGTCAAAGAACGATAAGGAGAAATGGATTTTGGATACTATAGAAAAAATGATGATGTCTCAGTACGGAATCAAGAGATTTCCTGACGACACATCTTATGCTATGGCGTATGTTCCGTTTCAGCAGTATTCACCTAAAATGTACAGCCCTGTGCAGGGCTATGAATGCGGTACGATTTTTGAAAATCTGAACAAACCTTTCTGTCCTAAAGATTGTGAGGGTGTAAAATGACTCAGCGTGAAATAATGCTAAAGAAAATCGGCACATACAAATTTGCTATGAAAGATTTACAGTTGTATCTTGATACTCATCCTAAAGATGAGGTTGCACTAAATAAATTTGAGGAATACAGAGCAATACTCAAACCACTCGTAAGAGAATTTGAGCAAAAGTACGGCCCGTTAACACTCAAATCAAACGATATGTCGAACAAGTATTTATGGATTAAGAACCCATGGCCGTGGGATATAGAGGAGGATGACTGATGTTTGTATACGAAAAGCAACTTCAATATCCGGTGAAGATTAAACGATGTAACCCACAGCTCGCTAAAATTATCATAAGTCAGTATGGCGGTCCTGATGGAGAGCTTGGTGCATCACTTAGATATTTGTCACAGCGATTCTCGATGCCTGTTCAGGAACTTAAAGCAACACTCACCGATATAGGTACTGAGGAGCTTAACCATCTTGAGATGATTGGTGCTATAGTTTATCAGCTTACAAAGGATTTGTCGGAAGAGGAAATTAAGAAAAACGGTTTTGATGCGTACTTTGTTGACCACACTACAGGAATTTATCCGTCTTCTGCGGCAGGAGTGCCTTTTACTGCGGCTTATATTCAGTCTAAAGGCGACCCGATAACTGACCTCCATGAAGATATGGCTGCTGAACAGAAAGCACGTACAACCTATGATAACATTCTTCGCTTCTGCGATGATTATGACGTAAAAGACCCTATTCGCTTTTTAAGAGCGAGGGAGGTAGTTCATTATCAGCGTTTTGGAGAAAACCTGAGAATTTTAACCGATAAACTTGATAGCAAAAATTTCTATCAGTTTAACCCAAGCTTTGATAAAAAGTGCTTTAAAAAGAGAAAGTAAAATACTAAATTAGAACAATAAAAATGTTTGCTAATGCGTCCGTAGGAATTATCTGCGGGCGCTATTTGTTTTTCGAAAAATATGTTAATTTTCCTTTTTGGATATAATTATTTGTCGTTTGTGTGATATATCTATTAGTGTATTTTTATTTAGCAGGTGAATAAGATGAAGATTGGTTTTGATAATGAAAAATATTTGAATATGCAATCCCAGCATATCCGCGACAGAATTTCTAAATTCGGCGGTAAGCTTTACCTTGAGTTTGGAGGTAAGCTTTTTGATGATTACCATGCTGCACGCGTTCTGCCGGGATTTAAACCTGACAGTAAACTCCAGATGCTCTTGCAACTCAAGGATCAGGCTGAAATCGTTATCGTTGTTAATGCAGACGATATTGAGAAGAATAAAGTCAGAGGTGATTTGGGAATCACCTACGATCTTGATACACTAAGACTTATCGATGTTTTTAAGAGTATAGGTCTTTACGTAGGAAGTGTTGTTTTGACACGTTATGCTGACCAGCTCGCTGCGGTTTCATTTCAGAAAAAACTTGAGGAAAATGGAATCAAGGTTTACCATCACTACACAATTGAGCGTTATCCTCAGGATATTGACCTCATTGTTTCTGATAATGGATATGGTAAGAATGAGTTTATTGAAACTGAACGTGAGCTTGTTGTAGTAACTGCTCCGGGACCAGGAAGCGGCAAGATGGCTGTTTGTCTTTCTCAGCTTTATCACGAGAACAAGCGCGGTGTTAGTTGCGGTTATGCGAAGTTCGAGACTTTCCCAATCTGTAATTTGCAGCTCAAGCATCCGGTGAATGTTGCTTATGAATCGGCTACAGCTGACCTTAATGACGTTAATATGATTGACCCGTTTCATTTGGAGGCTTACGGCGAGACTACTGTTAACTACAACCGTGATATTGAGATTTTCCCTGTTCTTAATACTATATTTGAACAAATTTTGGGTGAGTCGCCGTATAAATCACCAACTGATATGGGTGTTAATATGGTTGGAAACTGTATTGTTGATGACGATATTGTTATATCTGCAGCTAATCAGGAGATTATCCGCAGATACTATAACGCTATGTGTAACAACAAAAAGGGTAATGCAAACGATGCAGAAATGTATGCACTTGAGCTTATTATGAAACAGTCTAAGCTCACAAGTGATGATAGAATAGTTATCGCGCCAGCACTGAAAAAGGCTGAGGAAACTAACGCCCCTGCGGCTGCAATTGAACTAAGTGATGGAACTATTGTCACAGGAAAAACTTCATCACTACTCGGCGCTTGTGCAGCGATGCTACTTAATGCATTGAAGATTTTGGGCGGAATAGATGACAGTGTTCATCTGATTTCTCCAGAGGTCATTGGACCTATCCAGCAATTGAAGGTAAATCATCTTGGAAATGTTAACCCACGACTTCATATTGATGAGGTTCTCATTGCGCTTTCAATTTCTGCGGCTACAAGTGAGAATGCTCAGAGAGCTATGGAACAGCTCGAAAAACTCAAGGGCTGTGAGGCTCATTCGTCTGTAATACTTTCGCAGGTGGATACTATGATGTTCAAAAAACTAGGTATCAACCTTACCTGTGAGCCGTATTATCAGACTAAAAAATTGTATCAAAAGTAATGTTATGGCACCCAGGTTTCAGGGTGCCATAGTTTTGAGGTATTGATGAATAAAGGTAATAAGGCTAAAATCGAGCTAGCATCAGCGTTTTTGATTTGGGGCAGTATCGGTGTTTTTGTAAAAATGATTCCGCTAAACAGCGGTGTGGTAGCATTTGACCGTTCGCTTGTTGGTATGTTGTTCTTGGTAATGGTCAAGCTGTTTATGAAAAAGAAAATTGATTTTAACGGTATGAAAAATAGTTTGTGGCTACTTTGCATTAATGGTGCGCTTTTAGGTGTAAACTGGATTTTACTGTTTGAGTCGTATAACTATACGAGCGTTGCGACCTCGACGATATGTTATAATTTAGGTCCGATGATAGTGGTTATGCTTTCTCCTATTGTGTTTCGTGAGAAACTAACGGTTGTTAAGGTGCTATGTGTGTTGACTGCACTATTCGGTGTAGTTTGTGTTTCGGGAGTATTCAATCAGTCGGGAATAGGAGAGAGAGGTCTTATCGGGGTGGCGCTTGGGCTTATGGCTGCTGTGGTTTACGCAATAACGGTCATAATTAACAAACAGCTTGATAAGGTTGACCCGATTGATAAGGCTATCACTCAGTTTGCGTCATCTACAGTTGTTATGCTGATTTATAGTGTGTTTACTACTAAGGTGAGTGAGTTGCAGTTTACGGTTTCTACTATTATTTTGCTCATCGTAGTTGGTGTTGTTCACACGGGTGCAGCATACACAATTTACTTTAAGTCGCTTCCGAATGTAACGAGCCAGAATGTAGCGATTTTTGCGTACATAGACCCAGTGGTAGCGGTCGTGCTGTCAGCTTTAGTTCTGAAAGAACAGCTTGGGGTGGCTACAATAGTAGGTGCTGTGCTAGTTATTGTTTCCGCAATTTTCAGCGAATTATATGATAATAAGCAAAAGAAAGGCACATTATAAGCCTATTTTATATATTTTGACAAAAATTTATCAATTGGTAAATACTACTTGATTTAGATGAGGTTTAGTAGTAAAATAATAAAGGTATATACTTTGGTATAATCCAAATAGACATATTTTTAGGAGGTAATTCCAATGGCAGTAAAAGTAGGTATTAACGGATTCGGTAGAATCGGTAGACTTGCATTCAGACAGATGTTCTCAGCAGAGGGTTATGAGGTTGTTGCTATCAATGATCTTACAGCTCCTAAGATGCTCGCACATCTTCTTAAGTACGACTCAGCTCAGGGCAAATACGCTCTCGCTGACAAGGTAGAGGCTAAGGATAGCTCTATCGTAGTTGACGGTAAAGAAATCACAATCTACAAAGAGCCAGACGCTAACAACATTCCTTGGGGCGAACTTGGTGTAGACGTAGTACTCGAGTGTACAGGTTTCTACTGCTCAAAAGAAAAGTCAATGGCACACATCAACGCTGGTGCTAAGAAGGTTGTTATCTCTGCTCCTGCAGGCAACGATCTTAAGACAGTTGTATTCTCAGTTAACGAGGGCATCCTCACAGCTGATGACCAGATTATTTCAGCTGCTTCTTGTACAACAAACTGCCTCGCTCCAATGGCTAAGGCTCTTAATGACCTTGCTGAAATCCAGAGCGGTATCATGGCTACAATCCACGCTTACACAGGCGATCAGATGATTCTGGACGGCCCACACAAAAAAGGCGATTTAAGAAGAGCAAGAGCAGGCGCTGTTAACATCGTTCCGAACTCCACAGGTGCTGCAAAAGCAATCG
>JAFTYK010000034.1 GCA_017464765.1 Ruminococcus sp. | reverse complement strand
TGGAGCGGATGACGGGGCTCGAACCCGCTACCTCCACCTTGGCAAGGTGGCGCTCTACCAGATGAGCTACATCCGCAAATATTGGTGCCTCCGGACGGAATCGAACCATCGACACGGGGATTTTCAGTCCCCTGCTCTACCGACTGAGCTACAGAGGCAAATATGGCGACCCGGAACGGGCTCGAACCGTCGACCTCTAGCGTGACAGGCTAGCGTTCTAACCAACTGAACTACCGGGCCATATGTGGTGGGAACAACAGGGCTCGAACCTGTGACCCTCTGCTTGTAAGGCAGATGCTCTCCCAGCTGAGCTATGCTCCCACGCGTTCGCCTCTTATTTGCGACGGGTATTATAATACAACACCCACCCTAAAATGTCAAGCCTTTTTTTGAAATTTTTTTATTTTTTTTGAAGAATGGCTTGTAAATCAGCTTCTGTGAACTCAAACGTCTTGTTACAGAAATGACAACCCGCTTTTGCACCATGGTCTTTTTCTATCATTTCTTCAATTTCTTCTTTAGGCATTGATTCGATTAACGACGCGATTTTCTCTCTAGAGCAACCACAGACGTATTTAACCTCAAATTCATCAAGCACTTCTACCTCAAAACCTTTCAAGGCTTCTTTACACATATCAAGTGTGGAATATCCTTTAGCGAGCATTGTAGTAACAGAATCAAGTTCAGCGATATTTTTCTCTAGCTTTTCAATTGTATCCTCAAATGCACCCGGGAGCAACTGAATAAGCAAACCACCTGACAGCAACACCTCACCTGTTTCCTTATCAATAAGTACTCCTAAAGCACAAACTGTTGGAATCTGCTCACTTTGAGCGTAATACGCTGCAATATCCTCAGCAATCTCACCTGATGCAAGTTCAATCTGTCCGATATAAGGCTCACCAGTACCTAAATCTCGCATTACATTAAGCACACCGTTTTTGCCCACAGCTTCTGAAACATTAAGCTTACCGTTCTCGTAATGTGTACTTGGACAAGTTGCATTAGAAACATAACCCTTAACATTACCAAAAGAGTCAGCTACAGCAATCACTGGACCTAATGGTCCGTCACCAGCTACTCTTAAATTAATCGACGCGTCCTTACTCTTAAGCATCGCACCCATCATAGAAGTAGCAGAAAGCAGTCTGCCAAGAGCAGCAGACGCTACGGGTGATGTGCCGTGAATTTTAGAAGCTTTGTAAACTATATCTGTTGAATCAATCGCCGATGCCATAACAGCACCATCTGATGTGATACATCTGATTATTTTATCCATATTAAAATCTCCGTAAAATTATTACTGTTTTTTCATTTACTTTTTGCGCGCAATATATACCACACGTTGATCATCGACCTTTGGAGTTTCAAAGGTCATATCAGAAAATCGCTCTACAACCTCAAAGCCTGCTTTTTCGAGCATAGAAGTAAGCTCTTCATCGCTATACGCACGCTCAGAGAACTTTTCATCAGTTCTGTAGTAAACATTACCCTCGCGCTCAAAAAAGTCGAGTTCAATTTCTACAACGTTATTTTCTTTCAAGGAATTTTGCCATACACAGAAAACATCGTCCGTATCGTAAACAAAAGTGTTATCAGCTAACACTTCTCTGTGCTTATATATAGTGTTAGCATCAAAAAGAAAATAACCACCCTTATTCATAAAGAGCGAAACTCTATCGAATGTCTTTTGAACATCGCTTGTCTTCACCAGATGATTGATACTATCCAGTGTACACACGCAGGTATCTATCGTACCGTAAAGGTCTATAGACTGCATTTT
Source organism: Ruminococcus sp. (assembly GCA_017464765.1). GTDB lineage: Bacteria > Bacillota > Clostridia > Oscillospirales > Acutalibacteraceae > Ruminococcoides. The sequence goes on along the minus strand of JAFTYK010000034.1, from coordinate 30,339 downwards.
CTGACATAAAAATAAAATATCAAGACCGTTTTCTTCAGCCTTTTCTCTAGCGTGAGAAAGCATATCATACGATGCATCAATACCATATACATCGACACCGTTTTTCTTTAGTTCAACAGTGAGCGATCCTGTGCCACATGCTAAATCAAGGCTCAACCCCATATCGTGGTTAAGCCTTTCGAAAGCTTTCATTATATACTCGCATCTGGCTTTATAGCCTACATTTTGCATAAGGGTATCATAATATTCCGAAAAAGAATTATACCCTGCAGGTGCAGAATAGCTCATCAGTCGTTATCTTCCAGTCTTTCAAAAACTAAATCATAGCCACCACTGTTCTCATAATTCAATGAACGGTTAACACGGCTGATGGTAGCGGTCGAAGCGCCTGTTTTGGCAACAATTTCGCTATAAACCATATTATCTTTTAGCATCTTTGCGACAACAAAACGCTGCGACATTGACTTAACCTCAGGGATAGTACAAAGGTCTTTGAAGAACATAGCACACTCTTCCCTTGTTTTCAGAGTAGCAATAGCGTCAAAAAGAAGATCTGTGAATTCATCGTTGAGTTTTTTAGGCATTTTAACTCTCCTGTTTCATAATTTAATGCACTAAAATTTTAACACATAAAACCGTAAAAGTAAAGAGAAAAAAAGTCCCTCAAAAAAGAGGGACTTGTAATCAGAAAACATTCCAAAGCATAGAACCGAGAACACCAAGCACAACACCGCAAACAAAAAGTAATCCCGTGATAAAAACATTCTCTTTCACATTTTTGTTTAGTCTGAATAAAACAAGCAAGCCAACACCAGCATTAGTCATCAAGCCCGAAAGCATCGCACCTTCTGTAATAACCCCTTCGACAAAGAGGTTAGTGATAAGAACAGAAACCGAGCAGTTAGGGATAAGACCAACAATACCAGCGATAATTTCAGAAACAACAGGTGTTGAACCGAAAATATTACTTAGAAAATCATTTCCGAAATATTCGAAAATACAGTTAAGTAAGAACGAAACGATTATGATAAGAGCTAAAACTTTCAGCGTATGTTTTAGCGCGGAAAGGAAAATATTCTCGTGACAATCACAATGTTCCTGCTCACAGAAATCGTGGATATGTTCACTTGATGCTGCTCGATTCTTTTTTAGAAGTCTTAAAGCTATATCAATAATAAATCCAAAAAATGCAGCTCCGACGATTTTAAAAAGCAAAATTTTTAAAATCACTCTCCCCTCAACGTCACTCGAGAGCAAAATAGGAAGCATTTCGTCTGATGTCGAAAGAAAAACCGCTATCATCGTGCCGAGCGTAACGATTCTTGCAGTGAAAAATCCTGCGACGGCACCCGAAAATCCACATTGAGGAATCGCACCAATAAGCGAACCGATGAGCGGTCCGGCATAGCCAACTTTAGCTACAGTTTTGTTGAGCTTCTCCCCTGCTTTGAGTTCCAAAAACTCCATCAAAAGATACGCAAGAAAAAGTATAGGTGTCATTTTTAGCGCATCGATTAGGGTCTCCAAAATTATATCAATCATATTTTACCTCAGAAAAAATCACATTTTATGCTTGATATGATAACAAATTATAAAAGCATCGTCAACGATGGAAATAATATTTCCAAAATTTAAATAAAAAAGCACTTGACAAGCAAAACTTGTTGTGCTAAAATTTGCTTTGCAAGTTACGGAGAGGTGTCCGAGTGGTTTAAGGAGCTAGTCTTGAAAACTAGTGATCCCGCGAGGGACCAAGGGTTCGAATCCCTTCCTCTCCGCCATTTTTTTATAATTTTATAATTATAGGTACTTTGGCATACGGAGGATTACTCAAGTGGCCAAAGAGGCTCCCCTGCTAAGGGAGTAGGCCGGGAAACCGGTGCGAGAGTTCGAATCTCTTGTCCTCCGCCATGAAAAGAAGCACACCATTTACGGTGTGCTTCTTTTCATTATCTGGGTTTGCGCTTTCGAACTCTCGCACCGAAGGTGCGGGCATTGAGCGCGACCGCAACCTTTACTTTTAGTATAACTTCTTATATAATTAATTAAGGTGGTGACTACTATGATTTTAGGCTCTTGGAGCGGTATGCGTAAATACCTTGAACAAGAAATGATTGCTGATTCACTTAAAAATCGAATTCGTTACGACTGCACAACTTACAAAGGAATGGACGGTTGGAAAGTTTTTGAAATATACATTGACAAAAGACTTTTCAAACGATTTTCTTTAGAAACAGTAAATACATACTTTATCGAAAGTGGTTACAAAGAAAACAACGAACCATTTGGAAAAACAGAATACTGGACGGATTTCTGGGAGATTCTAGAAAAAACACCGATATCAGAAAGAAGAGAATATACTGATAATGAATTTTGCGATGCTCTCGCTGAATATCGCAATCAGGATATTCGAAAAAGTGTATACTCTGAAAATCCGATAGTAAAAATGTTTGCTATCTTGGACAGAAGAGTAGGTAAAAGAACTTTATCGAATCTAAAAGAACAACTTGAACTCCAACCAAAATGGCTTCAAGATTTATTTAAATTAAGATTAGGTGCTGAATATGTCTAAATTTCACTTTCTCTTTTATATTATTACTGCTTTAGCGTTTATTTTTGTTATTATAAATTTGATACTCTTTGCTACAAGAAAAGGAAACAAGTCTCTTGTTTATCGAACAAAAAACTTTATTATGATTGAAATATTCACGATTTTGAGTTCAACTCTTTTACTTATTTCAACGATAAAAAAAGAATCACTCAATACGTTGTGTGTATTTTCAATTATGGCAATCGTAGGAACGGTCTACAACATATACTTCTTAAATCAAACTATAAAGTTTTCTGACGACAAGATTATTGTACGTAATTTTTTGGGATTCAAAAGAACATTCAGCTACTCTGAAATTCAAAGCTTTATAATCAAAAAGCGTAGTACTAAGTACAATATTTATCGCGTTGTGTATTTTTATACCGACAAAAAGAAGTTTTCGGTTGAAACAACAAATGTAAACTATGCTGATTTCTTCAAGAAGGTAAACGATGAATACAAACGATTAAACGACGGTAACAACTTACCGACCAGAAAACCTTGAGCAACTCAGGAATTTTCTTCAAATAAAACTGAGAGATACTATAATAAAATTGGTGGTGAGATAATGAAAAAGCGATATTTCTATCCTATCTGGAAATTAGATGAATTAGACAACGAATTATCTAAAATGGAACAAAATGGATTTAGGCTGGATAAAGTTTCTCATTTTCGCACCTTTCATTTTGTAAAATCCAAACCGAGAGATGTTCAGTATTTCACTACATACACATTTGTTCGAGAACGCGGAATGGCTACTACTGAGCAATCGTTAAAAGAAAAAGGTGCAAATAGAATATCCGCAAGCCTTGACGGTTGGGGGTTAGCTAATATTTTCAGAATAACTAACTCAATAAATCTAAAAGAAAAGCTTGAATGGAGAAATATATATCTTCAACACGTTGTTTATCAAAAATTCTTAATACCTTTATGCTTTTGTATTTTCTCGCTTACATGTACATTCTTGCAAATGTATTTACACGGACTCAATCCAATCATCGATATTATCTCAATATTGATAACGACTGTCAGTGCTATTTTTACAATTTATAATCTTTACGGATTAATTTTTCTTAAGAAGCAATATAAAAACTACTGTTCTAAATAGTCGACGCAAACTCTACTTATTAAACCATTTTCCATTTGACACAGTACTTAGTAATTGATATAATTTTTATAGATTCTGGGGAGCAAGCCTTGGGGCTTGTTCCCTATTTTATTTGGAGGACAATTATGTCAAAGCTTGAAAACTTAACTCCTGAGAGAGTTTTCCATTTTTTTGAAGAAATAAGCGCTATTCACCGAGGCTCGGGCGACATGGAGGCTATCTCACAGTACTGCATTGATTTTGCAAAAAAGCATAATCTCAGATATTACACAGATGAACTCAGAAACGTAGTTATTTTCAAAGACGGCAGTAAAGGTTACGAAGATGCTCAACCTGTTATTTTGCAGGGACATCTTGATATGGTGTGTCAAAAGACTGAAGAAAGCACTATCGACTTCTTAAAAGAAGGACTCGATATTTATGTCGATGGTGATTTTGTTAAAGCGAAAAACACCACCCTCGGTGCTGACAACGGCATCGCTGTTTCAATGGTGCTTGCAATACTGGAAAGTGACACTATCGCTCACCCACCGATTGAAGCGATATTCACTACAGATGAAGAAACAGGAATGTACGGAGCAAAAGCTCTCGATATGAGTATCCTTAAAGGCAAGCGTATGGTTAACATCGACTCCGAAGAAGAGGACTGTATCACCGTCTCGTGTGCAGGTGGTTCAGATTTCAAGGCTACTAAAAAGCACGAACGAATTTCTAAAACGGGCGATAAAGTCAACCTCACACTAAAAGGTCTGCGTGGTGGTCACTCGGGTATCGAGATAAACTCTGGCAAGTTGAATGCTAACAAGATTATTGGAAAAGCTCTCTCTGTCCTCGCACACGAACTCGACTTTGAAATAATAAGCATAAACGGTGGCGATAAGCCAAACGCTATCACCAACCGCTGTGAAGTTGAATTATGTGTAAGCGGTGAATACGAAGAAGTTATCACTTCAGTATTAAATGATATTAAGGCTGAATTTACCGATGCAGAAAAAGGTTTGGTATTCGAAGTAAAAATCGAGAAAAACTGCGAATGCGAAACTTTTGGCGAAGAGCTTACAACCTGCATCACGGAAATCTTAGCAACTACTCCAAACGGAGTAATCAAAATGAGCGAAAACATCGAAAACCTCGTTGAAACTTCGCTCAATCTCGGCGTGCTTTACACAGACGATGACGAACTAGTTCTACATTATGCTTTGAGAAGCAATAAAAAAGCTGGACTTTTGAAACTTGAAGACGAGATGGTAGAATTTTTCAAGAAGTACAATTTTGAGATTAAAACTTTCGGTCACTATCCGCCGTGGGAATATAGAGAAGATTCAGCAATGCGTGATATGTATAAAGAATTATATTGTGAAGATTTCGGTAAAAAACCTAGAGTTGAAGCAATTCATGCAGGTCTTGAGTGTGGTGTATTTGCGTCACAGATTGAAGACTTCGACTGTATTGCTATCGGCCCTAACATATTCGATGCTCATACCGTTAACGAGCGTTTGAGCATTAAATCTACTCAGGCAGTATTTGACACTATTGTGAAACTTTTAGCAAAAATGCAGTAATTGTCTATTGTTTTTTGTATATAAATATGGTATAATTAGTCGAATAAATTTGTCACGAAGACTTTTTGAGGGGTCTGAGTGTCAGTAAGGAGAAATTATGGACAACAAAAACAAACCTTTTAAGCCGTATGTTCCGGCTGACAAGATTACTCCTGAAATTACAGTTGTTTCTGTAATCTTAGGCGTCATTCTTTCAGTTGTATTCGGCGCAGCTAACGCTTACCTTGGTCTTAAGGTAGGTCTTACAGTATCCGCTTCTATTCCTGCGGCTGTTATTTCGATGGGTGTTATACGCGTTATTATGCGCAGAAACTCTATACTTGAGAGCAACATCGTTCAGACTATCGGCTCTGCCGGTGAGTCACTAGCAGCAGGTGCTATCTTCACTCTTCCTGCTCTTTTCATCTGGGCAGAAGAAGGCAAGCACGGCATTGAAAACCCAAGTATCTTAGAAATCACACTCATTGCTTTAATCGGTGGTTTACTTGGTGTATTCTTCATGATTCCGCTGAGAAACGCTCTCATCGTTAAAGAACACGGCACTCTCCCTTATCCAGAAGGCACAGCTTGTGCAGAAGTTCTTTTAGCTGGTGAGAAAAACGGTGCAGGCGCTGGCGTTGTATTCGCAGGTATGGGCTTTGCCGCACTTTTCAAGTTCATCATCGACGGTCTTGTTGCCGTTAAGGGTACTCTCACATTAAAGTTAGACAGCTTTAAAACTGAGGTCAGCACACAGATTTATCCTGCACTTTTGAGCGTTGGTTACATCTGCGGTCCTAGAATCTCATCTTATATGTTCGCAGGCTCTGTACTTTCATGGCTCGTTATCATTCCGCTTTTAGTAACTTGCGGTGGCGATGCTGCTGTAGCTTACGCTGAGGGCGGTGCAGGTGCAGTACATGGTAGCTTTATCAAGTACATCGGTGCAGGCGCTCTTGCTGCTGCAGGTATCATCTCACTTATCAAGTCTTTACCTACTATCGGAAGTGCTTTTGTAGGCTCAATGAAGGGTTTAAAGAGTACAGGTAAGGGTGGCAATGATCGTACTTCTAAAGAAATCAACATCGTTGTTGTTATCGCAGCTATCATTGTATTAACCCTTGCAATCTGGCTTATCCCTACAATCAAAGTTAACCTCATTGGTGCTTTAATCATCGTAGTATTCGGTTTCTTCTTTGCAACCGTTTCTTCACGTATGGTAGGTTTAGTAGGTAGTTCAAACAACCCTGTTTCAGGTATGGCTATTGCTACACTCCTTATCACAACACTCGTTTTAGTTGTTACAGGTCAGAACGATGCAACAGGTATGGTAAGCGCTATTTCAATTGGTGCTATCATCTGTATTATTTGTGCTATCGCAGGCGACACTTCACAGGACTTAAAAACAGGTTATATTTTAGGTGCTACACCTAAGAAACAGCAGATTGGTGAAGTAATCGGTGTTTGCGCAGCAGCACTCGCTATTGGCGGTACACTCTACCTCTTAAACGCAGCTTACGGCTTCGGTCCTGAAGGTCTTAACGCTCCACAGGCTAACCTTATGAAGACTATTGTTGAGGGTATTATGGGCGGCGATATGCCTTGGGGTCTTGTTATCGCAGGTGCATTCATCGCTGTGGTTATCGAGCTTATCGGTATCCCTGTTCTTCCATTCGCTATCGGTGTATATCTCCCATTCGAACTCAACGCTTGTATTATGGTTGGCGGTATCATTCGTCTTATCTTCGACAAGCTCAAGAAAGCTAAGGAAGAAAAAGAAAGAATCGTTAACGACGGTGTTCTCTTCTGTTCAGGTATGATTGCAGGCGAAGGCTTAGTAGGCATCTTACTCGCTCTGTTTGCTATCTTACCTCTTGCTAACGGTAAGACTATCGCAGAAGCTATCAACTTAAGCGCTATGTTAGGTCTTTCAGATGTTGTTATGAACATCGGTGCCGTAATTCTCTTCGCTATCATTATTCTCACATTCTGTGGTTTCACAGTATGGAAGAAGAATAAGAAATCATGAGAAAGAAAAATGTAATTGAGGAGAATTTTCTCGAAAAAATCCCTTCTCATAAAGAGGGTTTAGGGTTTTCAACTGATGATGAAGGTAATGTTACTTTAGAAATGGAAAATACCGGCATCGTTAACAAAATCGCTCAGAAGATTTTGAGAAAGCCTAAAATCAGCTACATTCATCTCGAGGAATTCGGAAGCTTTATCTGGCCTCTTATTGACGGCAAGAAAAGCATACTCGAAATAGGTGAAGATGTTGAGAAACATTTCGGTGAAAAAGCTCATCCGCTTTATGAGCGACTCGCAACATATTTTAAGACTCTTGAATCGTATGGATTTGTGAATTTAAAATAGCAATTAGCCCTGCCAGTTTTCGGCAGGGCTTTTTTGTGCTGTGAGCAACTGTAATACTTGAGATTTTTTTATGTTAATAGTATAATTTACTAATCAAGGTGGTGAGACTGTGTCCAAAAGAAAGAAATCACTTATAAGCACTTGTGTACTCCTAATACTATTAATAATTATTATAGCTTGGGGTAATAAAGCTATTGAAATTAATACTTATCAAATTTCGAGTAAAAAAATAAGCGATAACTTTGATTCATTCAGAATCGCCCAGATTTCAGACTTACATAATGCCGAAATTGGCGAAGATAATAAAAAGCTTGTTTCTAAACTTAAATCAACAAATCCTGACATCATCGTTATCACTGGTGACCTTATAGACTCAAGAACCCCTGACGTTGATACTGCCATAGGTTTTGTTGAAGAAGCTGTAAAAATCGCTCCTTGTTACTACGTAAACGGCAACCATGAAGCACGGGTGATGACTGAGTATGAAGATTTAAAAACTAAGCTTAGCGAACTAGGTGTTTATATCCTTGAGAATAAAAAAATGGAAATAGAAAAAGGCTCAGAGACAATTAATATAGCAGGAATCAATGATCCTGTATTCTATGCTGACATTGTTCGACCTCAACTAACAGAAGCTTCGATAGAACATGTTAAGGGTAACAACGAAAACTTCACTATTTTGTTATCGCACAGACCTGAGATGTTCGATTTATACGCAGAATACGATTTCGACCTTGTTTTTAGTGGCCACGCTCACGGAGGTCAATTCAGATTACCGTTTATCGGAGGACTTTACGCACCGCATCAGGGAGCTTTCCCTCAATTTGATTCAGGACTATATACTAAGAATGATACAAATATGATTTTAAGCAGAGGTATAGGCAACAGCCTCTTCCCTTTCCGTATTAATAATCGTCCTGAAATCATTCTTGTAGAGCTGAAATCATCATAACAATACTTGAAATAATCAAAAATTATGTTATTATACATATAATGAATTTGTATATTTATATGATACTTAACACTTAAAGAAAGGAGATTCTTATGCTTGATTTTCATTCGCACATCTTGCCTGAAATTGACGACGGTGCCAAAGATGTTGAAGAAAGCATCGCTATGCTTTCAATGCTGAAGGAGCAGGGTGTAAATGCTGTAGCTCTCACATCGCATTACATAGCTATGGACGAATCTCCAAAAGATTTTTTAGAAAACCGAAAGAAAGCCTTTGAGCTTTTAAACAATGAAATAAAAGAACGAGATTTATCTCTTCCTAAACTCCTCTTAGGCGCTGAGGTCTACTACTATCACGGAATTTCTAAAATGGAAGAACTTCCAACACTTGCTTTAGAAGGCACTAATCTCTTACTACTTGAAATGCCGATGGCACCTTGGGGTGAATACGCTTTTCGCGAAATCGATGAGCTTATAAACACATCGAGCCTAAATGTTGTTTTAGCGCATATCGAAAGATACTTCAAATACCTCAAAAAGGGTGATATCGAAAGACTTCTCGATATGGGTGCTTTGCTACAAGTAAACGCAAGTTTCTTTCTGACACGTTCCACAAAACGCAAGGCGTTAAGAATGTTCAAGGAAGATTATCTGACTTTTATCGGTTCCGACTGTCACAGCACTAAACACAGACCTCCTAGAATCGGCGAGGCAACTAATATAATCAAAGATAAATTTGGTCAGGAAAGTATTGACGATTTCCTAAAAAAACAGAAAGATTATTTAGAATTCTAACAGCTTTTGACGTTTCTATATCAAACGTCAGGGGCTGTTATATATTTATAAGGGGTAGAATATGAAAAAAAGAGTTTTTTACTCAGAACTTGCGTACATAATAGGTCTGATTTTTCTTGCACTGAGTGCAGCACTTATGGAAAAAGCAGATTTTGGAGTATCGATGATTGTAGCACCTGCATACATATTACATTTAAAAGTATCACAATATCTTCCTTTCTTTTCGTTCGGTATGGCAGAATACACTTTGCAAGCCATACTGTTGGTTGTGATGATACTAGTGCTAAGAAGATTTAAGCTACATTATTTATTCCATTCGTTACTGCAGTACTCTACGGATTCATCTTAGACTTTATGATAATGTGGGTATCATATATCCCAAGCGATTTGCTTATATGCCGAATATTATTATATATTTGTGGTCTTATCGGTTGTGCAGTAGGAGTATCTCTTCTGTTTCATACTTATATTTCCCCCGAGGTATACGAGCTTTTCGTGAAAGAGATTTCTGCACTGCTTAATGCCAATATAAACAAAGTCAAAACTATTTACGATTGTACAAGCTGCGTTATCGCTGTAATTATGAGCTTTGCATTCTTTGGATGGTTCAATTTTGAGGGGGTAAAGATAGGCACCATTGTCTGTGCGCTACTAAACGGATTCACAATCGGCGCTTTTTCAAAGATATTTGAAAAACACTTCGAATTCAAAGACAGACTAAAGCTTAGAAAGTTCTTTGAATAAACTTTATAATAAACAAAAAGCAAGCTTCTGCAAAGGCAGGAGCTTATTTTCTTATATCGAAGTTAAATTTTGTAACTTTTTTTCGACATATTTTTCTTATATAACATTAAAGAGATGGTTATTTATTATCTTGATTGGCGTATTTTTCTTTTTTGAAAACAATTAGTTACAAGTTGTAACCGTTAAAATATGAACAGTTTTTGTACTTTTTGTACATAATTATGAATAAACGTTAAATTTTTATAGCATTTTCACAAGTTTTTCCTCCGAAAGGTTGAAGTAAGAATAATTCTTTGGTATAATAATGACAAATTTGTTACCAAGTTATTAAAAACAGAAACCAAAAAACAACTTTTACACACTAATTCGAGTGCAACAACGGAGGTTAAATCCAATGAAGATTTTAAAAAGAATTTTATCTATTACAATTATAATAGCGATTCTTGCTACAATTTGTGTAATGAGTACTGTATCTTCTTCAGCTAGTGGTACAGGCGCAGGACTTTCCGAGTGGTGCTTAAACGCATACAACTCAGGTTGGAGCTATGTTTACGGTGGTTGCACACCTGGTACTGTTGACTGTTCGGGTCTTATCTACTCTTATGCAGGTGGTATCAGAACTGGCGACGCACAGATGTACAACTCCGATTACATCGGATATGTTTCTAACGGTGTACCAAGAATCCACGGCTTAGGCCTTTGGCAACCTGGTCACGTTGGTGTTTACGTAGGTTCAGGAATGGCAGTTGACGCCAGAGGTTCACAGTGGGGTGTTTGTTACGAATCAGTTTACTCTCACGGTTGGACAAAGTACTTCAAAGTACCGGGTGTTTCCTACCCTACTACAGGTTGGGTTACTGTAAACGGTTCTGACTTCTACTATGAAAACGGTCAGTATCTTGCTGACACTACAAGAACTATCGATGGCGTTTCATACACATTCGCTTCAAGCGGTAAATGTACATCAAATGGTCCTTCGTCTTCTTCAAATTCAAGTTCATCTTCATCAAGCACAACTACAACAAACAGCTCAACTCTCAAAAATGGTTCTTCCGGTGATGCTGTTATCAAGCTTCAGACAAGACTTCAGGAATTAGGTTACTACACAGGTATTGTTGATGGTAACTTCGGCGATGGTACAGAAGAAGCTTTCAAACTTTTCCAGCAAACTGCAGGTCTTTACGTTGACGGTTTAGCCGGTAGCGATGTTGACTATCTTTACGCTGAAGACGCTCCTAAATATGAAGCACTTGTTGTTGAAAACAATAAAGATGATGAAGAAATCGCTTCAACTGGTACAGACGCTGATGATACAAACGAGGAAGAATCAACTCCTACCTCATTCTCAAATGGTGATTACCACGAAGAAATCGTTAAAATACAGATGCGATTAGCAGAGCTTAACTACTACAGCGGTATGGCTGACGGTTCTTTTGGCGATATGACTGAAGAAGCTATCTTAGCTTTTCAAACAGCCAACGGCATCACTCAGACTGGTGAAGCTGATGAATACACATTAAATCTTCTCTATTCCGACTCAGCTGTTGCAAATGCTGAAACTCAGGAATCAACATTAGAAGTTGTGGATTCAGAACTTCCACAGTCAGCTATCGATGCAAACAATGCTGCTATCAATCCTACAGAAGGCACTCCAGCTACTGAAGTAGCTCTCGAAACAAACAAGCTTTCAGAAAAAGCCCTTGCAGGTGTTGCTGACACAATGAGCTTTGAAGCTGATGTTAACGGCAACAACTTCCAGTTTATCTTCTGGCTTTTAGTTATGATTGTCGTAATGGGTATCACATTCGTTGTTATCAATACTAAAGAAAAGAAAAAGCAGGGTAAGAAAGCTACAAGCAAATATTTCTAATTTAATACAAAATTTTAAAAGCAGAAGCGAAACGCTTCTGCTTTTTTTATACTTTTTATACTATTGTTGCGCCACCTACCACGCTGTTGCCATCATACATTACAACTGCCTGGCCTTTTGTTATGGCTCGCTGAGGAGAATCGAAAACAAGCTTGATTCTCCCGCTTTCACAAGGATAGAGCGTAGCACTTGATTCATTATGTTTGTAGCGTATTTTTGCTTTAACCCTGATTGGTTCTGTTAGTTCTTTTATAGAAATAAAATTAACATCTTCAGCTATAAGTGTATCAGAAAACAGCTCGTGATCTAAACACAAAGTCACGGTATTTGTATCAATATCTTTTTTGCAGACATACATCGACTGAGGTAGCGAGAGATTTAGTCCCTTTCGCTGACCGATAGTGTAACGGATAATGCCTTTATGAGTGCCTAGCACCTGACCTTTTAAATCAACAAAATCATCATCTGGAAAACTCTTTCCTGTGTATTGTGTTATGAAATCAGCGTACTTGCCGTCAGGCACAAAGCAGATATCCTGACTGTCCTTTTTGTTAGCATTAATAAAGCAGTTTTCTTCAGCGATTTCACGCACTCTGTCTTTAGTAAGCTCGCCCAAAGGAAGCTTCAGGTGAGCTAAAGCGTCCTGTGACAAAGAATACAGCACGTAGCTCTGGTCTTTACTCTCGTCGAGTCCTTTCTTAAGTAAATATCGTCCGCTGTTTTCGTCATACCCAACTCTTGCGTAGTGACCTGTTACAACGTAGTCATAGCCCTCTTCCTTAGCTATATCGAGAAGTTTCGAAAACTTGATATAGCGATTACAATCGACACAAGGGTTAGGTGTACCGCCACAGACATAGGAGTCGATAAAACGGTCGATGACATTCTCTTTGAAGTTGCTTTCCAAATCAACCACTCTATGTTCTATAGAAAGCCTGTCACACACAGCTTTAGCGTCTAATATATCCTGTGTTGTACAGCAGGACTGTTCTTCAATTATATTCTTTTCGCCGTGAAGTTTAAGCGTGATACCGATGATGTCATAGCCCTGCTCTTTCATTAAAAAAGCTGCAACTGAACTATCAACACCACCGCTCATCGCTATAATAGCTTTAGGCATTATAATTCTCCTTTAGAATTTTCTTTATTGCGTTTACGCAAAAATCTATTTCACTTTCGGTATTGAAATATGAGAAAGAAAAACGCACTGTACCACTAGGATACGTACCCATTGAAGAATGAGCAAGTGGCGAACAATGAAGCCCACAGCGAGTCATCACATCAAAGTCACGCTCAAGTGTTGACGCAACATAAGCGTTATCACACGTTTTGAATGTTAAAGACACAACCGCGGTTGTATCAACACTTTCATCGGCACAGTAAATCTTTATATCTTTTTCGTCTTTCAAAGAGTCAACGAAATACTTTCGAAGTGCAAGCTCTCTAATTCTAATATTCTCAATACCGATTTCACTTATGTACCTAAGTGAATGATTAAGGGCAATAATTCCGCACAAATTCAGCGTTCCGCTCTCAAATTTATCAGGAAGAGTGTCTGGTTGGGTATAAAAATGCGACGCACTTCCCGTGCCACCTGTAATGGTAGGTTTGAGTTCATGCGACAGCTTCTTAGAAATAGCAAAACCGCCAATTCCCTGTAAAGAGAGAAGTCCCTTGTGTCCCGAAAAAGCAAGAAAGTCGATGTTAGATTTCCTCATTGATATATCGATAACTCCTGCAGTCTGGGCAGTATCGACAGCAAAGTATATCCCCTTTTCTCTGCACAACTCACCAATTGAAGTGATGTCACTAACTGCACCGAAAACGTTGGACGCGTGGTTAATCACAACCGCTTTGGTGTTTGATTTTAAACACGCAATCACGCTATCAGAACTAACAACACCGTTTTCATCACACTTTGCAATATCGAAAGTGATGCCTTTTTCTTTTTGCAAAGCGTAGAGAGTTCTCATAACCGCGTGATGCTCCAAAGCACCCACTACAACGTGATCGTTCTCAGAAAGCAGTCCACGCAAAAACATATTGAGAGATGCAGTTACTCCTGAGGTGAATATAATTCTTTTGCAGAATTTAAGCGGATTCTCATCACAGTCAAAAAGTTGAGCTAGCCTCATTCGTGTATCAACAACCACATCACTAAGCTCACTTGAGAGAGAGTATACACCACGATTGATATTGACACAAGTGTTATCTATGAAATTTGAAACAGTTTCAGATAGCGCGGGTGCTTTCGGAAAAGAAGTCGCCGCGTTATCAAAGTATATTTTCTTCATATAGTTCTCTTATAGAATTATTTTATCAAAAACCTGAAGAGGTTTATTTCTAAATTAGAAATATTCTTTCTTTACCTTCATATTCTTCAACCTCGCCGATTATATTAGACGAGATTGTGCAAGTTTTCAGTTCTTCGAGTAATTTTTCGGCATCGCAGGAACTTACGCTGATTAAAAGCCCGCCCGATGTCTGCGGGTCAAACAGCACGTCCTGAACAAAAAGCTCGACGTCACCAACATTTACAAACTCTTCTGCAAACTTTCGGTTACGATACATTCCCTCGGGAAGAATTCCCATTTTCGCAAATTCGTAAGTGCCGTCTATTACGTCTATATTATCTGTGAAAAACTTAATCTGTGTGTCAGAACCCTGAGCCATTTCAAGGCTATGGCCAAGAAGCGAAAAACCAGTTACATCAGTACACGCGTGGGTGTCGTATTTCACCATACAGTCGCGAGCGGATTTATTCAGAAAAGTCATAGCTTCTATAGCTTTTTCGACGCTCTCTTGTGATGCAATTTCAGCTTTTTGGGCAGTTGTTATGATGCCGATGCCGAGTGGTTTTGTGTAGATTAGCTTGTCCCCTGCTTTTGCACCGCTATTGGTGAGAATTTTGTCAGGGTGAGCAAATCCTGTGACACACATTCCGTATTTCGGCTCATCATCGTAAATACTGTGACCGCCTGAGATTACAGCTCCCGCTTCAAAAACTTTATCGTATCCGCCTTTCAGTATAGCGTGGACATCAGCGTCGCTCATTGACTTAGGAACGCACATAACGTTTAGCGCTGTTTTAGGCACAGCACCCATAGCGTAGATATCCGAAAGTGAATTTGCTGCCGCAATCTGACCGAAAATATACGGGTCATCAGCAATAGGCGGAAAGAAATCCACCGTCTGGACGATGCACAAATCATCAGTTATTTTATATACACTCGCGTCGTCGCTTTT
Source organism: Ruminococcus sp. (assembly GCA_017464765.1). Classification (GTDB taxonomy): domain Bacteria; phylum Bacillota; class Clostridia; order Oscillospirales; family Acutalibacteraceae; genus Ruminococcoides. The sequence continues at coordinate 15,121 of JAFTYK010000034.1, read as the reverse complement.
ATCAAAACCGACGAGCAGATTTTCATCATGGTTGACTTTCAAGTCAGACAAAAGCTGGGACAGAACTCCTGCTCCCACTTTAGCTCCGCAGCCTGAACATTTAGAAAGCTTCGTAAGTTTAATATTATCAGCCATATCATTTCTCCGAATACAAACTAAGACACGCTTCAAGCACTCCACCGCCAACAGAAAGCGCCTTATCAGAAACAGTGTAACAATGCTCTTTTTCACATCTCGGGTCGATATCGCCCGACTTCATCTGAGTGCAGACCATAGTACCTTTCGGCAGAATACCGCGCAAAATTCCTGAAATTTCAGCAACAATCGGAGTACTGTCAACGCAGGCGACAACCTCGCCTTTCTCGACCTTGTCCCCTATCTCGAAAATAGGATTGAACACACCATACTCGGGTGAACGGATAATACGCTCAGTAGTATAGCCAGCAATATCGCCGGGCACTCCTGTGTTCTCGCTTGCGCTACCCTCGTAGTAAACCCTGCCTAAATAGTGTCCGCGTTTAGTCTCAACTACGGCGTGGCAGTCCACCTTAGCTGTAAATCCAGGACCGACACCGATAACAACTTTAGCGTCATCGATAGAAGTACCAATATTTTTCTTAGCTAAAATAGCGTCGATTACGAAATCGGGCTTAAGCTCCTTTACACAAGATGCTTTTTCGTCAACGATGACAGCGATATTACCGCTACTCAGAATTTCAGGTATTTTATCTACATCTTGGGCTAAAACCGCTTTAACGTCTTCTACTACCGCTTCATTTTTGTACACAGCTTCACTAAAACTAACGGTTCGCCTTATAGCTGTCGGAGAACTGATTTCCGTCATTATAATATCAAATTTTGCTCTATGCAAACGAAGTGCTATACCTGAAGCGATGTCGCCTGCACCTTTAATTACTGCTAACATACCATTCTCCTTTGAGTAATGATGAAATTATACATTCTTCATCGATCTTAGAGCTTATAAACTGAGCTGATTTTTTAAGCTCATCAGTATCGCATTTGTTGATAACAACCGTATCGTGTAAATTCTCGGCTCTTAAGAGAGCAGATATCATATCTGAAATTAAGGTATCATTTTCATCGCAGCCTACAAGCTCACAAAACTTTTCGTACCTGTGGACTACGTCTTTCACCCTACAATCCAGAGCGTCTATTCCAAGAACGAGAATAGTTTTATTATTCTTATCAGGAATTATAGGTTCATAAGCAAGATGAGATTTCAACGGAAGATGTTTACTGCCGTCAGCTTCGACTAATACATAGTCACATATACTGCACAAATCATAAAGTTCAATCAAAGGAGCTGAAAGTTTATCCCCTTCAAATCGAGAACCAAGGCATATACAGTTGTGCTGACTTATTATCTCTCCAAGATATGACAAGTCGCATTTTCCATCTGTTATGACATTATGAAACCTTTCGCTTTTCAAAATGTGTGTAGTGGTAGTAATAACAACTTTTCCTTTTTCTTTAAGCTCATCGGCTAAAGTGTGGATAAGGGTTGTCTTTCCACCTCCCCCGATAACGCAGGTTATTCCTTTTTTGATTTTCAGAATTTCAGATAATTTCATATGGTTGAGTATTTTATATAACGGTTTCAAAGAATATGTCAATGTACCAAGGCACACTGACATACTATAAGTTATTTTTCTAATTCAGAATTTTTAATCCAAGAGAAATACTCCGAAAATTTACTGTCAGTAAACTCAAAAAGCTCTTTCTCGCAATCACGAAAAGCTTTTAAAACTCGTTCACCGTTGCTTGTGAGCGTTGCTCCTCCTCCGTCAGCTCCTCCTGTTTTTGAAAGAAGCAGTTCAAAACCGAGGTTTTTTTCGGCGCGTTTTATAATCGTCCACGCTTTCGAGTACGACATTCCGATTTCAAAAGCAGCCTTGCGGATTGAATCCTTTTCTTTTATTTTTTCAAGTAACAATGCTACCCCCGGACCAAAGCTTTTCTCATCAGTAAAAAGCTGTAAAGTCACTTTCGGGTGCAGTGCAACTTTATCATTTTTCTTAGACATTTACTTTACCTAATCTTCTATCAAGAGTTTTTCGAACAGCTCTTAGGATATTCTCGTAACCTGTACAACGGCACAGATGACCCGAGAGAAGTTTTCTTAGCTCATCGTCGGTATAGTCGCGTCCACTTTCCAATATCTCAACAGCAGACATAATAACACCCGGCGTACAGAATCCGCACTGAACAGCGGCTTCATCGATGAACGCCTGCTGAATATCTGAAAGCTCGCCATCTTCGCTCATAAGTCCTTCGAGTGTACGGATATTCTTACCTTCTGCCCAAACAGCGAGGTAAATGCAAGAGTTGAAGCACTCGCCGTCAATCAGTACGTTACAAGCACCGCACTCACCCACCTCACAGCCTTTTTTCACAGAAGTCATTCGGTAATCGTTACGTAGCATATCGGTCAGAGATGCACGAACATCGACCATTTTCTCAACCTCTTTACCATTCAAGGTGAATTTCACTAACTTGTACTGTGCCATTACATCTCACCTCCAGAAAGCTTTACACACTCTTTAATCGCTCTGTAAGCAAGCTCAACTGCTATATGCTGACGAAGAGCTTTTGAAGCTCGCCAGCTATCTCGAGGGTTGATATCGTTTAACACCTCTTTAGAAAATTCCTTACAGTTTTCGTCATTAACAGCTTTGCCTACTATAAAACTTTCGGCATTCTTCGCTCTCATTGGGATAGGTCCCGCTACGCCGTAAGCAATTCGAACATCAAGAAAAGTTTTCTTGTCTTCGCTAAGTTTAACATTCACAGAGCAACCTGTGGTGGTAATATCAAGAGCGTTACGCATAGCGTATTTTATATAGTGGCCCTGATATCCTGAATATTTCTCTTTAGGAATAATAATAGCCGTCTGGATTTCGTCAGGCTTAATATCTACAGTACCTGCTTTGATATAGAAATCAGAAATCGGGATAACACGCTTGCCACTTTTTCCGGTAAGCTCTACTAAAGCATCGAGTGAAAAAAGTGTTGACGCTGAATCAGCAGACGTTACACCGTTGCAGGTGTTGCCGCCGATAGTTCCAATATTACGAATCTGTGGTGAGCCGACCATATCGACAGCTTCACCAAGCACGTTGATGTATTTCTGCACAATCTCGTTTTTAGTGATATGAGAAAAGCTAGTCAGAGAACCAATGCGGATACTCTCAGTCTCATCGAGAGAAATCCCTCTTATTTCATCAATCGTATAAATACTGATGAGTTCTTTTCCTGCGCGTTTACCCTCGCGAATTTGAACTAAAACGTCACTACCACCTGCGAGAATCTGTGCATCAGGATGTAAAAGACGCAGATTTATAGCTTCTTCTACGCTATAAGCTTCGTATAAAGCTTTGATGTCATACATAGTCTCGCCTCCTTAGATTAGTCCGTTTTTAGTGAATTCTTCGAAAAGAACGTGCGGTGTCATTGGGATTCTATTAATAGCTACTCCTGTAGCATTAAGCACAGCGTTTCGTATAGCTGGAGCGACCGGACAAGCAGGCGGTTCTCCCAAAGCCTTTGTTCCGTAAGCAGAAGTAGGCTCAGCATTCTCAACAAACTGCGCCTCAAGATGAGGGTGGTCCATAAAGGTTGAAAGCTTATAATCAAGCAGGTTGTTATTAAGTGTTCTGCCTGTTGCGCTGTCGAAAAGTTCCTGCTCAGAAAGAGCGTAGCCGATACCCATCGACATTCCACCGTGAACCTGAGCTTCAGCTAAAGCAGGGTTAATGAGCTTTCCGCAATCGTGAACGTTGATTATATCTAAAATCTTAACCTTGCACGCACGGATATCAACTTCGACATCAGCAAAACAACAACCGAATGAATAAGCGTTGGATTTAATCTGGAATGTGGTTTCGGCTGTAATATGCCTGCTGTCTTCCATACTGTACAAAGCAGTTGTAGCAAGGTCCCCAACCGTCATAACAAATTTTCCATCAGCTTTTGCGATGATGTTATTATCAACGATATCGAGTTCACCAGAATGTATACCGCTCAACTTTTGAGCGTAGTCAAGAATACGGGATTTGAGAAGTTCGCCTGTCTGCTTAATAGTTAAGCCACCAACATAGGTCTGACGTGAAGCGTAAGCTCCTGTGCCAAAAGGCGTGATGTCAGTATCCTGACAGGAAATAACGTTGACCTTATCGAGCGTTATACCTACTGCATCTGCTGCCATCTGAGCAAAGGCTGTATCAGCTCCCTGACCGATTTCGGTTTCACCGAGCTGTAAACTTATTGAGCCGTCCTGATTCAGCACCATACGGCTCGATGAAGATTCAAGACTTATCGGCCACACGGCTGTGTTATACCAGAATACAGCCATACCGATGCCTTTTCTTATATCTCCGTTCTGGTTTTTATAATCTTTCAGTTTTCTTTCGTAGTCAATGTATTTCTTTCCTTTTTCGATACACTGGTTAAAGCTGTCAAAATAATTGACATTCTTTGAAAAATCATCCTTATATCCAACTGGCATAAGATTCTTTTTTCTTATCTCAAGAGGAGTCATACCTAAACCATTGGCAATATCGTCAATCTGACTTTCAACGGCAAACATAGCCTGAGGAATACCGTAGCCACGCATAGCTCCAGCTACAGGGCGGTTAGTGAAAACAGTATAGCATTCTGCTTCAACGTTAGGACATGGATAAAGCTGTTTGAAACACCCCATACCTTTAGCGGCTATTGAGTGACCATGAGATGCATAGGCTCCCTGGTTCGAAAACATTTCGAGCTTTCGGGCAACAAACGTGCCATCGGGTCTTGTATACGTGATAATATGAGAACGGATAGCGTGGCGCACTCGCTGTGAAACAAAGGTTTCTTCGCGACTACTGTCAAGCTTTACAAGTCTGCCACCAACAACGGTTGAAAGATAAGCACAAAGCGGTTCATATAGTACGTCTTGCTTATTACCAAAACCACCGCCGATATAAGGCTTGATAACCCTGATTTTACCCCAGTCAACACCGAGCGCCTGACCGACAACTCTTCTGACTATATGAGGAATCTGGGTTGAGGTTACAACGGTGATCCTCCCGTTTTCTTCACTTGCGTAACAAATATGATTTTCAATATGACAGTGCTGAACAGTTGGAGTATCGTACCAGTTATCAAACTTAATGAGGCCTTCTTCTTTTATGGCTTCTTCGTAATTTCCGACGCTCTGGCTTGAGTGATTTAAAATATTATTTTTGAAAGCCATATGAATCTGAGGCGCGTCGTCTTTCATCGCCTCTTGCACATCTAAAACGAAAGGATATTCCTCGTACTCTACTCTAATAGCTTTTAAAGCTTTAGAGGCTGAAACTTCATCTTCAGCTACAACAGCCGCCACATCATCGCCGTAGAAACGGACTGTATCAGTAAGCAGAAGTCTGTCAGCTACGTCTTGATGAGATTCATCGGTAGACCACGGGTGACCTGCTGTCGGGAAGTAATTTTTCGGCACATCAAAACAAGTAACGATTTTAACTACACCGTCAACTTTCAAAGCTTCTGATATGTCTATTGAAATCACCTTACCGTGAGCAATAGTAGAGTGAAGTATTTTAGCAACATACGCGCTTTTGTCACATAAATCATCGGTGTATTTAGTTCTGCCTGTGACTTTATCAAAAGCGTCGAGTCTTTTCACGCTCTTACCAACTACCATAAATCTCGCCTCCTATATGTAAAAGTGTATAATTCTCCTTATACTTTAGTCATTATAACATATATCAAAGCTGTTTTAAAGAGGTTTTTTATATAATTTCTTAAAAAATTCCGTATATTTTACTCGTTTAGGCTACTCGTTTTATTGACAACGCATTGTGGCTTTTGATAAAATATTTTCATAGGAAGTGTGTATTATGAAACACAAAATAGGTTGTGTAATTTTAGCATCGGGTAAAAGCGAGCGCTACGGAAACAACAAACTTGATATAAAAATAGATGGTGTAAGCCTTATTGACAGGGCGATTTCCTGTATCCCTAAAAACAGTTTCTCAAAAGTTGCTGTAGTTTCGAGATTTGAAAACGTAAAAGAAAAAACCGAAAACCGCGGTTTTCATTACATTGAAAACAATCATCCCGAATACGGCATCAGCCATACAATAAAGCTTGGTTTAAACTATACAAGCGACTGTGACGCTACTTTGTTTATGGTCAGCGACCAACCACTTCTAAAACAAGAAAGCGTTGTGAAAATGCTCGAATTTTTCAGTAAGAACAGCGACTTCATAGTAAGTATGGGATATAACGGGAAGAAAGGAAATCCGTGCATTTTTCCGAAAGCTTTTTACGATGAGCTTTTCGCTTTAGAAAACGATAACGGCGGAAGTGCTGTTATAAAATATCACGAAGATAAACTTAAGATTTTCAACATAGAATGTAAAAAAGAACTTAAAGATATCGACACTAAAGAAGATTTAGAGTTTTTATCTGAAACAGAGGTATAAAATGGCAACTTTCAAAGTCAACGGAGAAATATATACCGTAACAGAAAACGTAACTTTGATGAGATTTTTACGCGACGAATTGCGTCTTACATCTGTTAAAGACGGATGTTCTCAGGGAGCGTGTGGTACCTGTAGCGTGCTTGTTGACGGAAAAGTAGAGAGAGCGTGTATTTTTTCTGTCAGTAAATTCGACGGAAAAACTATTCTCACTACCGAAGGCTTAAGTGACTACGAAAAAAGAGTGTACAGCTACGCTTTTTCAAGCGCAGGTGCGGTTCAGTGCGGTTACTGTATCCCGGGTATGGTGCTATGTGCAAAAGCGCTGATTGACAAAAATTCTGCCCCTACTCGCGATGATGTTAAAAAAGCTATCAAAAACAATATATGTCGCTGTACAGGATACAAGAAAATCATTGACGCGATTATGCTATCCGCTAAAATCATAAGAGAAAATAGCGATGTCCCTGAAACTGACTTCACGGGACTTTTAGGCGAGAGCATGCACAGAGTTGACGCTAAAGACAAAACTCTCGGCACAGCGATTTTTGCTGATGATGTTTACTTTGATAATATGATACACGGCTCGGCTCTTAGAAGTGAATATCCAAGAGCGAGGATTCTGTCTATAGATACAACTGAGGCTTTGAAAATTGAAGGCGTCGTAGCGATAGTGACCGCTGACGATTTAGACGGTAATCAAAAAATTGGTCACCTAAAAAAAGACTGGGACGTGCTGATTCCTGTTGGAGGTATCACCCATTATTTAGGCGACGCTATTGCACTAGTCGCAGGCAAAACACGTGAATGTGTTGAAAAAGCAAAGAAAGCTATAAAGGTCAAATACGTTGAACTTCCTGCTGTATTTTCCCCACAAGAAGCGCTGAAAGAAAACGCTCCCCTCGTTCACGAAAACGGAAATATTCTATCAACTGAACATTTGGTAAGAGGAAACGCCGACGAGGTTATAAAAAACAGCAAGTACAAAGTAACCACGCACTACAGCCTGCCTTTCACAGACCACGCATTCATGGAAGTTGAATGCGCTGTTGCTTTTCCTGAAGACGGCGGAGTACATATAATCAGCGGTGATCAGGGAATTTATCAGACACAAAAAGAATGTGCAGAAGCTACAGGGTTACCGCTTGAAAAAGTCAGAGTTACTGCGGCTATGGTTGGCGGTGGTTTCGGCGGCAAGGAAGATATGAGCGTTCAGCACCACGCGGCTATTTTAGCATTAAAAACAGGCTTGCCTGTAAAAGTAAAGCTAAGCCGTGATGAAAGCCTGCTCGTTCATCCGAAACGTCACGCTATGGAGATGGAATTCACAACAGCTTGCGATGAATTCGGAAAACTCACCGCTATGAAAGCAAAAATCATCTCTGACACAGGAGCATACGCATCTTTAGGTGGTCCTGTTCTTCAAAGAGCATGCACTCACGCGGCGGGTCCGTACAACTATCAGGTTATAGATATTTTTGGGCAGGCGGTTTACACAAACAACCCACCTGCAGGAGCTTTCAGAGGCTTTGGCGTTACACAAAGCTGTTTTGCTACCGAGCAGAACCTCAATCAGCTAGCTGAGATGGTTGGCATCTCACCTTTTGAGATTCGTTACATAAACGCTCTAAAACCAGGCGATGTTCTCCCAAACGGACAGATTGCGGACAAATCAACTGCACTTATCGAAACCCTAGATGCTGTTCGTGAAATTTACGAAAAAAATCCTGACTGCGGTATAGCGTGTGCTATTAAAAACAGCGGTCTGGGGGTGGGCGTTCCTGATACGGGAAGATGTAAAATCAAAGTAAAGAACGGCATCGCTTATATTCACTCAAGTGCGGCGTGTATCGGTCAGGGCATGGGTACCGTTCAGGTGCAGATGATCGCTCAAGCAAGTTCACTACCACTAAACAAAATCAAGTACTGCACTCCTGATACTACGGTTGCTCCAAACGCAGGAAATACTACAGCTTCTAGACAGACTTTATTTACGGGTGAAGCGGCAGTACGAGCTGCAAAGCTTTTGAAAACTGATTTAGAAAAGTTTGGCTCACTTGAAAATTTAGACGGAAAAGAGTATTTAGGAGAATACACTGGTGTAACGGATAAAATCGGAAGTGAAAAAGAAAATCCGATAAGTCATATTGCTTACAGCTACGCGACGCATCTTGTAATACTCGACGATGAAAACAAAATCAAAGAAGTAGTCGCCGCTCACGACGTAGGAACTGCGGTCAACCCGAAAGCTATTGAAGGTCAGATTGAGGGCGGTGTTGTGATGAGTTTAGGCTATTCACTCACCGAAGATTTTCCGCTAGAAAACGGAAAGCCGAAGAAGAAACTAGGCACACTCGGTCTTTTCAGAGCTGATATGACACCAAACGTCACTCCGCTTATTATCTCAAAGCCTGACACAACACTCGCGTTCGGAGCTAAAGGTATTGGAGAAATATGCTCCATTCCTACCCCACCTGCGGTAGCTTTAGCATACTATAACCGCGACAAAAAGCTACGAACTAAGCTTCCGCTTGGCGACACTCCATATCAAAAGAAGAAATAACAACACTAAAGGCGAGTCATCTGACCCGCCTTTTAGTTTACTTATTTTTAAACCACAAAAGTTTATTGTTATAAAGAAAGCTTAACACCGCCATCAGTATGATAATTACATAACCTATGACTGAATACAAATCAGGCACCTGAGAGAAAAGTACAAATCCAAGCCCTGCTGAGAAAATAAGCTGAGAAAAATCGTAGACAGATATTTCTTTTGACGGAGCGTTTTTGTACGCAAGTGTAATCATAAACTGACCACCAGCGGCAGAAACCCCCGCTAAAAGTAACATCACAAGCTGATACAAACTCATCGGCTCGTAGTTAACGATAAATAGTGGCAACGTTATAAGCGTACTTGCTGACGAAAAGAAAAACACAACGTAGGCACTGTGTTCACCACAAAGAGTACACTTTCTCACAAATGTATAGGCAACACCTGCGCAAGCACCGCCGAAAAATCCGATAAGAGCAGGCAGTAAATCTGTATTCTGAAAGCTCGGCTTAATCACAAATAACGCACCAAAAAAAGCTCCCGCAACCGCTAAAATCTGAATAAAGCTCGGCTTCTCTTTTAGTATCAGAAAAGAAAAAATAACAACGAAAAACGGTGACATCTTATTCAGTATTGACGCATCGCTTAAAAGCAAATGGTCAACAGCGTAAAAATTACAGAACACGCCGAGCAGTCCGAATAGTGTTCGAAGCAAGAGAAACGGCAGGTTCTTGACGTTGTAAGGTTTAAACGAAGTTTTATTCTTCAGTAGAATTATCAAAGCTATTCCTGCGGCAATAAGATTTCTGAAAAACATTTTCTGAAAGGTCGGCAAATCGCCCGAAAGCCTCACAAAAGCATTCATCAACGCAAAGAAAAATGCTGAAGTTATCAGAAAAATTATCGCTCTGTTCTTACTTTTTAATTTCATAAAATCACTTCCGATATTTATTATACACCCTGTGATTGAAAATTTCAAAATATATGGTATAATTTAGCAAGTTCACATTGGAGGGTAAATATGATTTCACTACTAAAAAAGCTTTTCGTTAAAGATACAAGCGACGAAGCTAAAAGCAGACGCGCTTTAGGTGTACTTTGCAGCAGTGTCGGAATTTTCCTTAATATTGTACTGTTCGGCATCAAGTATTTTGCGGGTATTATCAGCTCATCTATCGCTATCACAGCCGACGCTTTCAACAACTTAAGTGACGCAGGCTCATCGTTCATTTCGCTCATCGGCTTTAAATTTGCTGGTATGAAGCCTGACACAAAGCATCCGTTCGGTCACGGCAGAATCGAATACCTTTCGGGACTTGGCATTTCAATCGCTATTATTGTAGTAGCTTTTGAGCTTTTCACAACATCACTTGATAAGATTTTTAATCCACAGGAAATGGATAGCAGTTTGCTTGCGATGGGAATTCTCGTTATTTCAATCTGTATCAAGATGTATATGTTCTTCTATAACCGTTCTATCGGCAAGAAAATCAACTCAGCGGGTATGAAGGCCACAGCTATGGACTGTGTAACTGACTCTGTGGCTACCCTAGTAGTTTTACTTTCGATGGTATTCACCCGATTCACGGGTATCAACATCGACGGATACTGCGGTATTCTCGTTTCACTTTTCATTTTTTACGCAGGAATCAATTCAGCGAAAGAAACTATTGCTCCTCTGCTTGGCACAAAACCTGACGAAGAGCTGGTCGAGAAAGTTTACTCACTTGTTATGAGCTACGATAAAGTTCACGGTATTCACGATATGGTAGTTCACGACTACGGTCCTGGAAGACAGCTTATCTCTCTTCACGCAGAGGTTGACGGAACTGAAGATATATATGAAATCCACGATGTTATTGACACAATCGAAAAAGACCTTTACGAAAAGCTTTCTGTCGAAACAACTATCCACATGGACCCTATCGACATTCATAACGAAAGCACAAGAAAAACAAGAGACGAGGTTGCTCTCCTTATCACAAAGCTACATAAAGAAGCGACTATCCACGATTTTCGAATGGTACCCGGCACAACTCACACAAACCTCATTTTCGACGTTGTTGTTCCTTTTGAACTGAAAATGAACGACGATGAAATCATGGAAAAGGTTCAGAGCATTGTTAAAGAAAGATGGGAAAACTACTTTGTTGTTCTCACTATTGACAGAAGCTACGTTTAAAAATATCACAAATTAATCGCTCCAAAATATTATGTACTATGGAATAAAAAAGTTAAACCTGACAAAACTATTAGTACAATAAACTATTCGGAGTGAAAACAGCTTGAACATTAAGCGAGGAGATATTTACTACGCGGACTTAAGCCCTGTGATTGGTTCGGAACAAGGCGGAATAAGACCTGTACTCATTGTGCAGAACGACGTTGGCAACCGCTTTTCCCCTACCGTCATCGCAGCCGCTATCACAAGCCAACAAACAAAAGCAAAGCTACCAACCCACATCGCAATAGGCGCACAGACAAGCGGACTAAGTAAAGACAGCGTTGTTCTACTAGAACAAGTTCGCACAATCGACAAAAAGCGACTCAAGGAGAAAATGGGTACGGTATCTGAAAATTCTATGAAAGAAATAAACAACGCGATTTCAGTATCATTCGGACTAGTTACATAAGTAACTAAACAAGTATCCCCCTGTAAAACAGGGGGATACTTGTTTAAAGAATTATTTTTAAATTATTCAGGTTTTGCACATCCCGGAAGAGGAATCCACATCATATAAACTGTATCATCAGTTGCTTCGTAGCCGTTGGCATCTCTTACTGTCACCTGAATAATAGCTTTGGCGTATTCAGGTAATTCCTCTACTAAGAAAGTATTATCTTCGGAGAACTCCTGAGTTTGGACAATTTCACCATTATTTATTAATACGAATTTATACTCATAGGGTGCTGTTCCAAACACAGCCCTGGCTGTAAACTCCGGTGTCCATGTTATCGAAGTATTAGCTATAACAGATGTTACAATTGGTTTTGTTTTATCCAAAGGCTGTTCAACTACTACATAGTCTTTTATCGGTAAAATCTGTTCACTCTTTCCGATCTTATCATAAAGGCACACTTTAACATCGTATGTACCGGCTTGTTCAAACGTATAGCTGATACGATGGTCAAAAATATCACTACCTGTCTGCACATCCTCTGCAACACATACATCATCAACAAGCAACTTAATCGTTGCGGGACCCGGTTGAACTAAACCATAAACAATAAAATCAACAGGAATACCAACCATAGCTTTTCCTGAATCACAATCAACCATTATATCATAAATAATATCATAAACTTCATACCCACCACCTGCAGGAAAACCAGAAATCATTCGTGCTAAATATCTTTGAATGAACGTGGCATCTATAACACTTATATTACCATCTGCATCAACATCACATGCTTCGTAAGCATCATCAACTACACTTTCCAAGCCTGCTAAATACCTTTGAAGATAAGTTGCATCAAATATATCTACATCTAAGTCACGGTCAACGTCCCCATACTCTCCGTATATAATATATGCATTTGCAGAAAGCGTACAACAGCTAATCATAACAAAGGCTAAGATAAAAGAAAATAGTTTATTTAATCCCTTCATAAAATCTCCTCCTTTAGTTATTTAGACAAAGTTTCTTACATTTTTATTCTAACACATATATAACAAATAGAACAGTATCAAAATACACAAAACACACATAAACAGGTTGTATATATTGACATATCCTAACCCAAAACTTCTTCCATATACAAAACACTTTAGTCCATCCAAGTGTTTCATTTCTAAAAAATTGAACTAACAATAAGTATCCCCACCTGTGCAAAATCCAGGTGGGGATAAATTATTGCTATTTTACTTTTACTCGCTTTTGATACCTGCTAAATGCATCTGGATAGCAGTAGCGTCCATTACTGTCACATTATAGTCAAGGTCAAAATCAGCTACTTCATATGCCATGCTATATTTTTCACTATATTTACCATTCACTAAGCCTCTCTGGAGTGTAGTAGCATCCAGTATACTAAGGCTATTGTCTAAGTCAGTATCACCGAGAAGTCTTCCAATGCGCACTTTGTTATTAACCACATCTTCTAAATCCTCGTATTTTTCAAAAATATCTCTGCTAGCCAGGCTAATAAAGCAATCCTGCTTCACATCATACACTCCATATCCACACGAAAACGGATATTCTTCAGAATACAAGAACAGTATCCTATTACCTATCTTCGTGCAGTATAACCTATCCTCCATACCCACCATAGCCTCTACTAGTATCCAGTCAACTTCGCTATTCGGGTCATTTTCGTCTACATGATGATAATAGAATTCCTGATACTCGTAGGTTCCATAATCAGGAGGATATTCATCCAGAAAACGTTCTTCGTAAATGTAATCTCCCTGATATACATTAGCAGAAAAAACTGTAGTAGCAGATAGCACTAAAAGCATTACTGCTATGAGTATGATACTAATTATTCTTTTCATAGTTATTCCTCCGTTAAGTTATTTATGTAAATGTTAAGATACACCCTTATACTATTATACTACAAAGAAACAGGGGCAAATTCAATTGATAAAATTACTATTATTTTCCACCTGAGATTGTATAAAATGCTGAGCGAAAACTTTTGCAGTATAAAAGGCACCAAGTTTTTACACTTGGTGCCTTTATTAGCTAAATACATTCTGTTAAAATGAATTATTTCACTGCTTCTAAAAGAGCGTCGACCTTGTCTGTGTCTTCCCATCTTACGCCTAACTCTTCTCGACCCATATGGCCGTAAGCGGCTAAATCGTAATACTTTGTTTCTGTGAGTTTAAGCTCACGGATAATAGCTGATGGACGGCAATCGAAAACTTTCTTTACAGCGTTTGCTAATTCTTCGTCTGTGTAGCTTGAAGTACCGAAAGTTTCAACCATTATTGATACAGGAGCGGCTACGCCGATAGCGTAAGCAAGCTGTACCTCGCACTTTCTAGCAAGCTTGGCTGCTACGATGTTCTTAGCGATGTAGCGAGCAAAGTAAGCCGCACTGCGGTCAACCTTTGTAGGGTCTTTTCCTGAGAATGCACCGCCACCGTGACGTGAATATCCGCCGTAGGTATCAACGATAATCTTTCTGCCTGTAAGGCCTGAGTCACCAACAGGACCGCCGATAACAAATCTGCCTGTTGGGTTGATGTAGTACTTAGTATTCTCGTCGAGTAAATCAGCCGGTACGATTGGCTTTACTACATATTCTAAAATGTCAGCTCTAATCTGCTCGAGGGTTACATCATCATCGTGCTGAGTGGATACAACAACTGTGTCAACTCTTACTACCTTGTCGTTATCATACTCAACTGTAACCTGAGATTTACCGTCAGGACGAAGATACGAAAGCGTGCCGTCTTCTCTTACCTGCTTTAATTTATATGAAAGCTTGTGTGCTAAAGATACAGGAAGTGGCATAAGCTCCTTTGTTTCGTCACAAGCATAGCCAAACATCATTCCCTGATCGCCTGCGCCAATCTGGTTATTCTCATGCTCTTCGCCATCTTTAAGTTCTAAAGAATTATTGACACCCATTGCGATGTCAGGTGACTGTTTATCAAGAGCGATGTCAACTACACAGGTATTGCCGTTGAAACCGCACTCGTCGTTGTCGTAACCTGTGTCACAAACAACCTTTCTGATGATAGCTTCAAAATCAACGTCGGCATTTGTAGTAATCTCGCCCATTACGTGAACGATACCTGTAGTAGCTGTTGTTTCACAAGCTACGTGAGAATTCTTATCCTGCTCTAAAATAGCGTCCAAGATTGCGTCAGAAACTCTGTCGCAAAGTTTGTCCGGATGTCCGTGTGTTACTGATTCTGATGTAAATAAACGCTTTGACATATTACCATTTCCTTTCATTTTATATTTCGGATATAGAATTATAAATTATCAACAATAAAAAAACCGCTCGGCAATCCGGCGGTTAGAAGATCTCATCTCTCGGTGATACCGCAGGATTTAGCACCTTACAACAAAGCAGGTTGCCGGACGTCACAGGGCCTGTCCCTCAGTCACTCTTGATAAGCTGTATTTTT
>JAFTYK010000033.1 GCA_017464765.1 Ruminococcus sp. | reverse complement strand
TACGGCAACCCTGAGGTTACTCCGGGTGGTAGAGCGCTCAAGTTCTACTCATCTGTCCGTATTGATATCAGAAGAGTTGAAACACTCAAGCAAAACGGCGAAATGATTGGTTCTCGCACACGCGCTAAAGTCGTTAAGAATAAAATCGCTCCTCCATTCAAAGAGGCTGAATTCGATATTATGTACGGCAAGGGCATTTCCCGCACAGGCGAGCTTATCGACCTCGCTGTAAAGGCTGACGTTGTTCAGAAATCAGGCGCTTGGTTCAACTTCGGCGAAACCCGTCTTGGACAGGGTCGAGATAATGTAAAAGAGCTTCTCGAGAATAACGACGAGCTAAGACAGGAAATCGAAGATTTGCTGTGGCAGAATATCGATAAACTCAGCACTAAGGTTAAAAAGCCTGCTAAAGCTACTCTGATTTCTAAACCTGCCGCTGAGACAAAAGCTACAGCAAAAACTCCCGCTAAATCTTCCAAGTCAAATATCGACATTTTAGTTGAAGACTAATGAAAATTACAGCTATCGAGCCTAAAAGAAAAGGGCTTTCCGCTTTGTATATTGACGGCGAATTCGCGCTTAAACTCGACACCGAAACTTTGCTTTCACACCGCATTGACGTCGGAAATGAAATCGACGACGAAAAGCTAAAAGAAGTGATTGATTCATCTAACACCAAACGCGCCAAGGACAAGGCTATGTGGCTTATATCCTACCGCGACTACTCAAAAAAAGAGCTTATCGAAAAGGTGGCGAAAGACTCTAGCTTAGAGTCAGCAAGAAAGGCTGTAAAGCGACTAGAGGAACTCGGTCTTGTAAACGATGAGCGCTATGCCTTGCGCTACGCTCACGATTTATTAAACTTAAAGCGTCTTTCTAAATCAGGAGCTGTAAGAAAGCTAATTGAAAAAGGCATCGACCGTGATTTAGCGAAAGATACCGTCGACTCTATCGACATTGATATGAGCGAAAATATCAGAGCGATTATAAACAAAAAATACGCTAAAAACCTAAACGATGAAAAAGGAAAAAGACGGTGTGTAAGCGGACTTTTGCGTCTTGGGTACAGCTACTCTGACATCAAAAGCGTTTTAAATGAATTCACCGATTCCTGTTTTTATGATTATTAATTTCTAAACTATTATATATTGGAGAGCAAAATGTCTACTACTGTTGGTTTTGTGTCACTCGGTTGTGCTAAGAATCGTGTTGACTGCGAAATGATGATGAATAAAGTGCGTGAGGGAGGTTTCAAGCTCATTGAAGACGCAGCGATGGCGGATATCGCTGTCATTAACACCTGCGGTTTCATTGAATCTGCTAAACAAGAAAGCATCAACGAAATTTTAGAGCTTTCTAAACTCAAAGAAGAAGGCAAAATCAAGAAAATTGTCGTTACAGGTTGCCTTGCTCAGCGATACGCAGAAGAAATCCGCACGCTTATTCCTGAAGCTGACGTAGTATTGGGCCTTGGAGCTAACGGCGATATATGTGATGCCCTTAACAAGGCTCTTTTAGGCGATATTGTAGAGAGCTTCCCAAGTATCGAGAATATGCCACTAAACGGAAAACGAGTTCAGTCAACCTTACAGCACTACGCATATCTTCGAGTTGCTGACGGCTGTGACAACTGCTGTACCTACTGCGCTATTCCTCTAATACGAGGACATTTTCGCTCCAGAAAAATGGAAGACATCTTAGAAGAAGCTCAACTTTTAGTCAACAACGGAGTAAAAGAACTTAACGTCATCGCTCAGGATACAACACGCTATGGCGAGGATATTTACGGCTGTCTTATGCTCCCTGCACTTTTAAAAGAATTGTGCAGAATCGAAGGGCTTTCTTGGGTGAGAATTCTATATTGCTACCCTGATAGAATCACCGACGAGCTTATCGAAACTATTAAAACCGAAGAAAAAATCGTTAAGTACCTCGATTTACCGCTTCAGCACTGTAACGGCGAGGTCTTAAAGAATATGAATCGTAAAGGCGACAAAGACCCTCTTACTGCTCTCATAAATAAAATCCGAGCAGAAATTCCTGACATCACCCTGCGCACTACTTTAATCGCAGGCTTCCCTAATGAAACTGAGGAACAGTTCACAGAGCTTTCGCAGTTTGTTGCTGATATGAAATTCGAACGACTCGGCTGTTTTGCTTATTCTCAGGAGGAGGATACAAAAGCAGGCGAAATGGAAAACCAGATTGAAGAAGATGTAAAATCTGAGCGCGCTCGAATCATCAACGAACAACAAGCGATTATTATGCAACAAAATTGCGAGAAGTACATCGGCAAGACCTTAGACGTTTTAGTTGACGGCTTTGACCGTTACGCCGAGTGCTATTTCGGACGCTCTGTTTTAGATGCGCCGGAAGTTGACCCGTGCGTTTTCTTCACAATAAACGGTGACAAGCCTAAGCAAGGCGACATCGTTAGAGTTACTATTACTGACTACCTCGACTGCGATTTAGTAGGCGAAATGGAGGCATAAAATGAATTTACCAAACAAACTGACAGTTCTTCGAATTATTTTAGTTCCGTTTATGGTGGCGGCTATGCTCATTGAGTTTCCATTCCACTATTTGGTTGCAGGACTGATTTTTGGAGCGGCATCGCTGACTGACTATTTCGACGGAAAAATCGCTCGAGAGCGTAATCTTATCACAAATTTCGGCAAATTCGCTGACCCAATAGCTGACAAAATCTTAGTTATTTCAGCACTCGTTTGCTTTTTAGCAAAGGGACTATGCGACCCTATCATTATCCTTATCGTACTTTTCAGAGAATTCGTTGTGACTTCCGTTCGACTTTCTGCCGCATCACAAGGTAAAGTTGTTGCCGCGAATATGTGGGGCAAAGTAAAAACAGTTTCACAGATTATCGCAATCGTTACAGTGTTTGCGTTTTCTGTTGCCCTTGAAATCCTTTCTCTGTTTGAAAAGATTGTTGTATTACCGATTTTCGGCACACTCGCTTATGTTTTTTACATTATAGGCGAAGTAATTCTGTGGATTTCTGTTGTGTTCGCTGTGATTTCGGGTGTTAAATACGTTCTTGATAACAAAGACGCAATAAGCGAAATGTAAGCTATTGCATTTTTTAGAATAAATGTATATAATACTAATGATATAAAAAGGCTTTGAGCAGGAGAAGTAGCACTACTGACGCTAGCAGAGAGAGGATTGTATGCTGAAATATCCTTTAGCTGATTTTTGCGAAATGCACCTGTGAGCTTGTGAGGGGAATAAAGTATCCTCACACGGGAGCTTCCGTTATTAAGCATCAAGGGTCGATGAAAGCACGCTTTAATGTGCATTATCGACTGAATTTGGGTGGAACCACGACTGCGTCGTCCCTTGCGGGATGGCGCATTTTTTGTTTTATTTTGTCTTTTCTACGACTTGGTTTTGCCCTGACATCTTTTGATTTTAGGAGAATATATATGTTCAAGACTTTGATAGCGGACCTCAATTCCGTTATGGAGCGTGACCCTGCCGCTAGGAGTAAATTCGAAGTTTTCTTTCTGTACTCAGGCTACAAGGCAGTGCGTAGTTATCGTAGAGCAAACTGGTTTTACAGACATAATATGAAGTTCATAGCCCGATGGATATCCCAGCGCAGTCGCCACAAAACGGGTGTTGAAATCCACCCGGGTGCTACTATCGGCAAGGGACTTTTCATTGACCACGGTATGGGCGTTGTAATCGGCGAGACCACCATCATCGGCGACAACTGCACTCTTTACCAAAACGTAACTCTAGGCGGTACGGGTAAAGAACACGGCAAACGCCACCCAACGCTCGGCAACAACGTGCTGGTAGGCTCAGGTGCTAAAGTTTTAGGACCATTTCGAGTTGGCGACAACGCGCGAATCGCCGCAGGTGCTGTGGTCTTAACCGAAGTTCCCGACAATGCAACCGCAGTCGGTGTACCCGCTCGTATCGTCAAAATCAACGGTCAGAAACTTGACTACCTCGACCAGATTCACTACAGTGACCCTGTAGCACAAGAGCTGTGTAAAATGCAAATTCAGATAGATGATCTCAAAAAGAAACTGGAGGAATTAAAATGATTCTCTATAACACCTTAGGAAACGAAAAACAGGAATTCATTCCTTTTGAGGGCAAGAAAGTTCGTATGTACACCTGTGGCCCTACTGTATACCACTACGCCCACATTGGAAACCTTCGCACCTACATTATGGAAGACGTTCTCGAAAAGTATCTGCGTTACTCTGGCTACGATGTAACACGAGTTATGAACATCACCGACGTTGGTCATTTATCAAGTGATGCCGACACAGGCGAAGACAAAATGCTCAAGGGTGCTAAGCGTGAAAAGAAAACCGTGCTTGAAATCGCGAAGTTTTACACCGACGCTTTCTTTGAGGACTGCAAAAAATTAAACATCAAAACCCCTGACGTAGTGGAGCCTGCTACAAACTGCATCGAAGAATTCATCGAGATGGTATCCGTACTGCTCGAAAAAGACTACGCGTACCTAAGCGGTGGCAACGTTTATTTTGACACATCAAAGCTCGAAAAATACTACGTTTTCGGCAATCAAAAGCAAGAAGACCTCGAAGTAGGTGTTCGCGACGACGTTGAAGAAGACCTCGCAAAGAAAAACAAAACCGACTTCGTTTTATGGTTTACTAAGTCAAAGTTTGACGACCAGGAGCTTAAGTGGGATTCGCCTTGGGGCTTGGGATACCCAGGCTGGCACATCGAGTGTAGCTCAATTTCAATCAAGCATTTGGGCGAGTACTGTGACATTCACTGCGGTGGTGTTGATAACGCTTTCCCACATCATACTAACGAAATCGCACAGAGTGAAGCATATCTTGGCCACCAGTGGTGCAAGTACTGGTTCCACGTTCTCCACCTTTTAGACAGACGTGGTAAGATGAGTAAATCAAAGGGCGAGTTCTTAACAGTATCTCTCTTGGAAGAAAAAGGCTACAACCCGCTCGCCTATCGTATGTTCTGTCTCCAGTCACACTACAGAAAGCCTCTTATGTTCGACTTTGACATCTTAGACAACACCGTAACAGCGTACAACAAGCTCGTTTCCCGTATCGCAAACCTCAAAGAAGACGGCGAAGTTGATATGGAAGTTGCAGATGAGTACATCGCAAAATTCAAGGAAAATATGGACAACGACCTCAACACTTCTTTAGGTCTTACAAGCGTTTACGATGTGTTAAAAGCTAAAACAAACGACTCAACAAAGCTCTACCTCATCGCAGATTTCGACAAGGTTCTGAGTCTAAACCTCATTGAGGAAGCACAGAAAATCAAAGCAGAAAACGAAGCTAAAACTTCTGACGTTGACGTTGCTAAAATCGAAGAGCTTATCGCTAAAAGAACACAGGCAAGAGCTGACAAAGACTGGGCAACTGCCGACGCAATCAGAGATGAGCTAAGTGCTATGCACGTTGTCGTAAAAGACAGTAAAGAGGGAATCACCTGGACTATTGAAAACTAAAAGTAGGCGATAAATATGAAAAAGTATATTCTTGCTTTAGACGAAGGAACCACAAGCGCACGCTGTATTATGTTTGACCGTGACCTTAACATAGTCAGTAGCGCCCAACACGAATTCACTCAAATTTATCCTCAGCCGGGTTGGGTTGAACACGATGCGATGGAAATATTTGCGTGTCAGTACGCAACCTTGACGGAGTGTATCGCAAAAAGCGGTGTGGCGCTTTGTGACATAGACTCAATCGGCATAACAAATCAGCGAGAAACTACCGTTGTCTGGGAAAAAGCTACAGGAAAACCTGTTTGCAACGCTATCGTTTGGCAGTGTCGAAGAACAACGGATATATGCTGTGACTTAGAAAACGAAGGTCACAGCGAATACATAAGCAAAACCACGGGTCTTCGTCCTGACGCTTACTTCAGCGGTACAAAAATCAAGTGGATTCTCGACAATGTTGAAGGTGCAAGAAAAAAAGCCGAAAACGGCGAGCTTCTCTTTGGAACAATAGACACCTGGTTGATATGGAAACTGACTGACGGAAAAGTACACATCACTGACCGCACAAACGCGTCCAGAACAATGCTGTATAACCTCGAAGAAGACAAATGGGACGAAAAAATGTTATCCTTGCTTTCAATTCCCGAGTCTATGCTTCCCAAAATATGCAGTAGCAGCGAATTTTACGGTAATGTTAGTATTATGGGTACCGATATTCCTATATGCGGTATCGCAGGTGACCAGCAAGCCGCATTGTTTGGTCAGGGTTGCTTTGATAAAGGCGACAGCAAAAACACCTATGGTACAGGTTGCTTCCTTCTTATGAATACAGGAGAAAAACCTGTACACAGCAAAAACGGCTTAATCACAACTGTTTGCGCTACTCAGAAAGGTGAACCTATACAGTATGCGCTCGAGGGAAGTGTTTTTGTAGGAGGAGCTGTAATCCAGTGGCTCAGAGATGAACTCAGATTTATCGCCGAAGCTCCCGATAGCGAATATTTCGCGACTAAAACAACCGACAACAAAGGCGTTTACATAGTCCCTGCATTTGCAGGTTTAGGAGCGCCATATTGGGATATGCAAGCTCGAGGTTCTATTTTCGGCTTAACCCGAGGTAGCAACCGTAACCACATAATCAGAGCAGCACTCGAGTCAATCGCTTACCAGACTGATGACGTTCTTAAATCTATGCAATCTGACCTCGATTTTGAAATCACCTCACTAAGAGTGGACGGTGGAGCATCTGCCAACGACTTTTTGATGCAATTCCAGTCAGATATATCAAACTTAAGCGTTATCAGACCAATCACTATGGAAGCGACGGCTTTGGGAGCGGCGTTTTTGTCAGGTTTAGCTACAGGCTTCTTCGCCGACACTTGTGAACTTCGCAAAAAGCTCAGCTGTTCAAACATTTTCTCGCCTTGTATGACAGAAAGCGACAGAGAAAAACTGATTTCAGGCTGGCACAAAGCCGTTAGAGCCTGCCGTTCATTTAATTAAATTATAACACCTTGTTATTATTCCCCCGTGTTTCTCATAGGATTTACGGGGGGATTTTTTTGAAAGTTTTTACTATTACCAAAAAAGGATTAATAAGCATTTTTTCGTGTATTCTGATAGGTGTTCTGGCTTTGACTGTGACGACGCGTACAGCCTCATTCGCTGTGGCTACCGCTACGAGCGAGCGACTCATTCCGATATACTACGTTGACACAAAAGAAAAGGTATGTTCAATTTCATTCGATGCCGCGTGGGGCAACGAACAGACCGAAACTCTGCTTGATATACTCGACGAACACAAGGTCAAAACAACCTTCTTCTTAGTGGGCGAATGGGTCGATAAATTCGAAGACTCCGTAAAAGAGATAGCTTCCCGCGGTCACGACATCGGAAACCACTCTGATACCCACGCTCACCTGACCCAAGTCTCAAAAACCGAGCAACTTCAAGAACTCGAAAACTGCAACGAAAAAATTAAGGCTATAACAGGTAAAGAGGTCACGCTTTTCAGACCACCTTACGGCGAGTACGACAACTCCGTAGTAGAAACATGTATAAACAGTAAAATGTATTGTGTTCAATGGAACATAGACAGTCTTGACTGGAAAGACCCTACACCGCAGGATATGGTAGAAAGAATCGAAAGTAAGCTTTGCGAAGGCTCGATTATTCTTCTTCACAACGGAGCAAAAAACACACCCGAGGCTCTTCCGCTCATCATCGAAATGATACATTCAAAAGGCTACAAAATAGTCCCGATAAGCGAGCTTATCCCAAGTGGCGATTACCACACCGACGTTGAAGGCAAGATGATTATTGATACATAATAAAGGAAAAGAGGTCAGCTTGTGCTGACCCCTTTTTTATTTACTTAACTTTGCGTGTATATTAAGTGATGTATATTCTCCGTCTTCTCCGTTTTCATAAAGCTTTTTAGTTTTCTCAAGACCTAAATTAACAATCTTAGTTTCTTTAGTGCCGTCTTCAAATGTCACTGTAACATCGACGTAATAATCGCTGTAATTAATAACATCGAAACCGTCACCATCTGTGAATAGCTCAAAATACATCTGCTCGTAATCCAAGTCTTTGCCATGAACAAATGAACCGTCCGACTTTTCAAAGCAGATATTCTCATTATACAAATCACAGTATTTTCCGTTATCGTCAACAGTATAAAGGCAAAGCTTAGAAAGCGACTCGTTTTGAGCTTCATAGTCAACAGTAAACTCCTTAACTTTCTCTGTATACTCCCCTGTATCAGCAAGATTATACGGATATTTCTGCGCCTTTTCAAACGATGTCGGCTCTTCTTCTACATAAACCATACCCGAAACACCCTTCACATCACCAAGCAGTGCAAAATACCCGTTTCCGTTTACCTTATAGGTTACCTTGTCGATATTATTTCCACTGCACACAACAGGAAAACTAACCACCTTGCACTGAGTTAAACAGTTTGCTTTGTCTGACTCATCAAATGAAATTCGCAAAGCATTGTTCTCCCCCATAAGCTCTCCTATCTCAACATCGTCTATTGAGTTTATCTGTGATGCTCCCGCTTTTACTACAAAGCTATTATTAGCTTTCGGTGTCATCGGGAAAATAAACAAACCCAAAATAATCACAAAAACCAACGATGTCGCCAAAATCGGCACGAATCTCAAATTTACACTTTTCTTTTTCTCAAACTCAAAAACTTCTGCATTTTCAGTTTCGTAAATACTGTCAACCGCTCTTTTTACTGCGTTATCGTCAGCTTTAATACTGTTAAAAAGCCTTACATATCTGTTTTTACTCATAAAAACTACCTCCGTCCATAATCATACTTTTGAGCTTCTTTCTCGCTCTATAAAGCCACGAGCCTACGGTGGACGGCTTTTTGTTTAGTATCTTTGCTATCTCGTCTATGCTGTAACCCTCGTAGTAAAACAGATACAGACAGTTACGATAGTTTTTGTTAAGTTTCATAATCTCATCTAAAAGCTCGGTATCCAAAGGTTCATCATAAGCCAAATTCTCGTCCAGAGGCTCCTCGTTTTTCCTGTGTGCGAGTTTATGAAAATTACTGCATTTATTAAGTGTCACACGGATAAGCCACGGCTTTATATGGTCATTATCAAAAAGGGGCGCGTCCTTTGTTAAGAGAGTAAGGCTCACTTCCTGCAGGATATCTTGAGCGTCAGCCTTATTCTTAACATTCTGAAACGCAATGCGAAATATCATATCAGCGTACTGCCTGACGATTTTTTCCGCCTGCTGTTTTCTAGAAAATGAATTATTCATCGTTTGCCCCCTTTCACTAGTAATACAACTGAGATAGCCTGTATTTTGCACTATTTAAAAATTTTTATGTATCCCACAAAAAAAGAACGCTTTCAAGCGCTCTTTTCTTTCCATTATTTATCGTGGCATTCTCAACCCAGATGCAAGAAATGTATAAGTATCAGCCACGAAATGCCGTAATATGTCACAACCGCTACCATATCATTGACTGTAGTGATTAACGGACCTGACGCAACCGCAGGGTCAACGCCGACTTTCTGAAAAACAACGGGAATGATAGTACCCGCAAATGACGAAATCGCCATAGCTACAATCATCGCAATTCCTAAACACATAGACACCGAAAATGAAAATGTCACGCTGTTTCCCGCTATGCACAGATACGCTCCGATTATAGCAAACGATAAGACCCCCAAAATTGCTCCGTTTAAGAATCCGATATTACACTCTTTAACAATAAGCTTTATCTTTTTCCTTGTGCTGACATCAGCGTCCATAAGCACTCTTATGGCTACTGCCAAAGACTGTGTCCCCACATTTCCTGCCATATCTAGTATCAAAGATTGAAAACACATAATAACAGGTAACTGCGCCACAATCGCCTCGAAAGCTCCGACAGTCGCCGAAACACCCGTTCCCAGAATAAGCAAAATCACAAGCCACGGAAGTCTTTTCATAACTCCCTTTTTGACAGGCTCGTAGATATCATTCGTTTTTTCGCTTGCTTGCTCATTAGCTGAATGTAAAAATTTGAAATCCTTTTGAATAACTGTAGAAAAAACTGAGCTTCTTTTTAACACTTTGTTCATTGTAAGTGCCTCCTTTACTTTTAGTAAAAAGGCAGTGAAAAGGCAAAAAGGGCATAAAAATACCACTGCCAACGCATCAGCCACACCGCCCAAATCAGGTAGTATACAAACGCACAGACAATGGTCCTATATCGTGAGTTTTATCACAAAAAGCGCATCAAACCGCAGACAACACGTAGCTGTCCGAAAAATCACAATATAAGAACACATTTTCTGTACTTCGACTACTACTGCCGTCCATGGTTTCACCTCGTTTCAATTAATCTTCGGGTATTCTAGCACAACAAGTATATAAATACAACCCCTTTTTCAATATTTTTACAAAACCTTAATATTCTACTATTTTAAATTACATTATCCGTAACAAAACAAAGGCACCCCTGAAAAGAGGTGCCATAATGTTATTATATTAGTTATTACTCGCCGTATTCGTAGGTTTCGAATAAGTATTTACCGCCTGATTGTGTTGTCAGGTAATATCCGTAACCACCCGCAAGACCTGTCACATCGACACTCTGTACACCCGAGCCGTTGTTGAATACAACTGATGCTCCTGCAGGTATAGTTATTTTATAAATCGGCTGATTACTTGAATTATTTCGAACAAACGTCATCTTCTCACCAGGCCAGGAGTTGTTCGAACTACCAAGCCAGTAGTAACAGTAAACATCAGTCCAGCCTAAGGCGTCTGAGAAATAGATAGTGATATCTTCAACCACTTCGTCTTCCATCTCGTCTTCCTTGATTTCGCTGTACCACATCTGCTTGAATGTAGTTTCCTCTACATTCCATTCACCTGTAGCAGTGTCCTGCTCAGTTGGGTAGTAAAGCTTGCCTGAACAACCGTCGAGAGTAATATCGACAGTCTTGTTAGTACCACCGTTGAACACGATAGTGTCAAACTTAGAGAAGTTCAAAGTAACTGCGTAGATATTCTGACCGTAGGAATTGGTGCGGATATACGAACCGATTTGTCCCGGCCAATCTTCTACCTGAGCATTAGTTTCGCTGTTGAAGTAGTAAGCTCTTACATTGGAGAAAGCCTTGCCGTCTGTGTAGTATACTGTCTGCTGATGCACTTTCTCTCTTAATTCATCGAAAGTAGCTAAAGCGTCTGTGATTTCTTTCATAGCGTCAGCTGAAAGTGCAGTAGTATCACCGTCTTTGTACTTATAAACAACCTTCTTGAGTGCCTGATAGCTATCGTATGAAGCGTACTGGAAGTAAGCGCTTAAGTAGTCCTGAGCTTTCTTCATAAGCTCTTCGCTTGTGAGTGTGTCCGCACCTGTTGTAGCTACGTCTTTTTCCGACTTTTCTTCAACAGGGAATTTGTCAATAGCTTTTGCCATCTTCTTCTGGATAAGTGTTGCGTCCATAATGGCTACCCCACCGTCGCCCTGAACATCAGCACGCTTTAACTGTCCTTCATCAAGAGTGATAATTTGTGCGAGTGAACGCTGAAGCATTGTTGCGTCAAGAATCTCAACAGTGCCGTTGCCGTTTACGTCACCGTAAACAATAGACTCAGTCGAAGGTTCTTCGCTTGAATTATCCTCACTTGATGAGTCATCGCTTGAGGAGTCGTCTGAAGAAGGTTGCTCGCTTGAATTATCTTCTGATGACTCGTCTTCACTTGGTTCAGGATAGGTTACGCCCAGTCTTGAACTGCTGATGCCGAATGAGAACACGTAGTCGCCTGCTTCTTTAGTTGTGATTTTTGCGTTACCACTAACTGATTTTGAGAAAACAAGCTCTTCTGTGCTGTCCGTGATAGTTGTAGCACAGCTGGTCCAAGTGCCTTCTCTTACAACCTTGAATTCATAAGTTGTATCAGCAGCAAGAGAAAGTGTTACATAGGCTGTATCGTCGCCCTCAGCGTTTAGTTTAAACTCGTTTGCTACAGTACTCCACGCGTTAAAGGAGCCGACAAGGTAACGGTCAGTAGAAAGTGATGAAAGCGCAGGAACGTCCGAAAGTGAAGCATACCACTTGCCTGACTTGATGTCAAAATACTGATTCTCCTGAGCGGTGAGGTCAGATGTCTGTGAACCCTTGTCGTTGTTGTTGAATATTACACCATCGTAATCTGCCTCGATGGTTGCTTTGTAAACGTCAAAACCGTTAACAGTTTCGCCTGTTTTTGTCATTGGATATCCTGGCCATGTTGTACCTGTAGAACCTGTTGGCCAAGCGTGAACATAAACTTCTGCCCATTTTGCAGAGTTAATACAGTAAACGTCCTTGCCGTTTTCAATATCAGGCTGTGTAGGAATTGGAGCTGTTGGTCTTTCACTGGTTTCCTCAGTAGGTCTTTCTTCAGGCTCGCCCTCTTCGATTAAGTAAGTATAAGCAGGATAAACCTTGTTGTAGTGGAGGTTTGTGCCGTAAAGAACGGTTGCGCCCTCGTATACATCTACGAAATAACCCTGTGTTGTATCATCAAAGAAAGTATAGTCTGTGCTTGAACCTAAAATCTTGTAGCCGTTTGCGTCTTTCTCATAGCGAGTAGTGTTACAAGCTGACGGAATATGAACCATGTGACAGGATTTTCCGTTTTCAGATGAATAGTTCTGGTTTTCTGTAAAGTCAATGTGTGTGTGACCTGAATACCAAACGATTTCTTTATTTGCTTCGATAATTTCTTTGAATCTTTGGTTGTTAGGAAACTCTTCCCCTGTTTCAGCGTGAGCCATTCTGATACCGCCCTGATAACCCGGATCATAAGTATCATCGCCTGCGCCGTAACCCTGAAGTAAAGCGTGCTGAATGAGGAAAATCTTCTTGCCGTCGCCCTTGTATTTATTAAGAAGTCCTTCTAACCAGTCAAGCTGTTCCTTTGAGAAGTTGTCGTTCTCGCCAGGGTGCGCATGAACTTCACTCATAAAGATGAAGTGGTCGCCTGTCTTCGGCTCTGTAACTTCGTAGTAATCCTTACCGTCTACGATAGACTGAGCATCTACATCAAGACCTGTAGCGATAGCGTACTCTTCGTTTGAGCAAGCCACGTCACAGTCGCTGTTGTAACTGCCTCTAGGCTCGTGGTTACCATCAGCCTCGTAAATAGGGTTAACGTAGTCGGAGTCAGCTAAAACCTGCTGATATGTCAGCCACTCTAAAGTAGCGCCATAAGCGTTAGTAACCTGGTCACCTGCTGAAATAATGAAGTCAACTTCTCTGTCAACGCAAACGTCAAGTGCCTGCGCCCAATGGTCAACAGAATTTGTGTAAAAGCCTGCTTTTGAGCCGTGCTGCATATCGATGTGAATATCCGAAAATGCCGCATATCTGTACTGGCGCTCGCTTGATGAATCAAAAAGTTTCTTTTCATCAGGGATATCAAATGTAGCAAGTGCTGACGAAACTGAAGCTGCCGCGCTTGTATTAACAGAAGCCACGATAACCTTTTCTGCATCAGCAGGAATAGCTACCTGAGCTGGGAATTTATATGTACCTGTTTCGCCCTTTGCCAGAGTAAATGAAGCAATCTCAAAGTACTTGTCAAGTGCTTTTTGATCGTCCGCCCAGTAAAGGTAGTAGGTACCGTCTTTTGGTGCTGTGTAGGTGATAGTACCCTCGGCGTAACCCGCATCGTCTGCGTTAGTGCCTGTAAAAGTGTAGGTTAGCTCGTTTTCAGCCGCGAAAACAGTGTACGGCATAACGCTCATCACCATCACTAAAGCTAGAATAACTGATAATAACTTTTTCATATTAACCTCCTTAAGTGTTAATATAGGTTTACACGGTAATTGTACCACTATATCAGGAGTTTAGCAAGAAATTTTAGTAACTTTTCACAAATTCTAACAAAAAGAAAAAGTACAGTCCTCCTGTACTTTGAAACAAAACTCATATTCTCTGGCAGACTATCGCTATTCTCACCCTGTCCTTGAGAATCTCGATAGGTGATTTCAGCTCTGATTTATCCGTAGATAATTTCTTAGGCGCAAGATTTGACGCACCCTGTTGAGCGTGCATCTGAAGAACCAAGCCCTCATGCTGCACGAGCGCAAAAAGCTGACTGATAGACACGCAGTCATCAACCGCTTTCAGAAGCTCTGTTTTAGATTTTTTCTTATATCCTAAAACCCGCACTGCGTATCCCCTTTCAGCTTTTTTTACATTATAAAAGAAAGTATAAACATTTTCAAGCCAAAAGTAAACTTACTGTTAAATTTGTTTACTTTAGTCTAAATTTGTGGTATTCTTCTAGCATAAAATGAGCAAAAGGAGAACTTTATGGCGAATTTTAGTAAGGCAAAACACGCAAAAGGTGGCTTTAATTTTACCCCTTTGCTGATTATTATTCTGGTAGTAGTGCTAGTAATCGTTGCTGTAGCAGTTATCACAGCTATCAACCGTAACAATAATGAAAAACCAAACTCCGAAACGCTTTTTGTTGAACAGGAAACAGAGGTTATCAAGAAAGGTGAGAAAATTTCTATCAATGACCCATCTTTAGGTATGATTGAAATCGAAGCTGTCGAGGGTTTTCCTAAGAACACCTACAATAACGACAATTTTATTCTCGATGAAAACGGATTGATGACCTACTACCTCGACGAAAATGTTGCTTCGTGTATGGGTGTTGACCTTTCTGAATATCAGGGCGAGGTCGATTTTGACGCTTTGAAATCTCAGGGATTTGAGTATGTTATTCTTCGAATCGGCGGAAGATACTACGGCGAAGAAGGCAAGATGTACGAAGACACCAAGTTCTTCGACTACTACAAAGCCGCTACAAAAGCAGGTCTGAAAGTCGGCGCTTACTTCTTCTCGCAGGCTAAAAACGAAATTGAAGGAATAGAAGAAGCTAACCACGTGCTGTCGATTTTAGGTAACGTAAAACTTGACTACCCAATCGCGTTTGACTGGGAGCATATCGAGGGCGACGATGCCCGAACTGATGACGTTTCGGGTGCAGACTTAACCGCTGCTGCTCTCGCGTTTTGTAACACAATAGACGAACATGGCTACAGTTCTATTATTTACTCCAACACTTATCTTATGTACTATATGTACGACTTAAGCCAGCTCAAAGAAATCGACTTTTGGATTGCTGACTACGAAAACAAGCCATCTATGTACTACAACTTTACAATGTGGCAGTACAACATTGAAGGTCAGGTTGAGGGAATAAACGGTAACGTTGACCTGAATATATGTATGAAAAACTATTAAGTGAGGATATTATGAAGAAAATCGCAAGCTTTACAGTAGACCACGACAAACTAAACGTCGGCGCCTATATATCAAGAATCGACGGCAACATCACTACGTTTGATTTAAGATTCATAAAGCCAAACACTCCGCCGTTCTTAGACCCACTCGCTATGCATACAATCGAGCATCTCTTCGCAACTTACGCAAGAAACTCAGAGTTCAGCGATAATGTTATCTACTTCGGCCCGATGGGTTGTATGACGGGTTTTTATTTTCTATTAAGAGATTTAGAGCTTGATGTTGCTTTGAATCTCATCAAGGATATCGTCAGAAAATGCCGTGACCACGAAGGAGAAATTCCGGGCAACTCAAGAGTCGAGTGCGGAAACTACCTCGCTCACAACGAAAAAGAAGCCCACAAAGCTTTAACTAAATACTACGATGATATCAAAGACTGGACAGTCGAGAAGCTACATTACGACTACAATGGAACTACCTAAGAGAAAAAAACGTCCGCCTGAAAAAATATGATTATTCATCAGCAGGTGTATATTTTATTACGATTTGCAGTAAGGAAAGAAAACCTATATTCAGCAGAATTGTAGGGGACGGCGACCTCGACGTCCCCTACGAATGATATAATACCATCGTTTGCGGGAACATTGAAACGCTTTGTTAATAAGGAAGCAAGAGAAA
The DNA here is from genome assembly GCA_017464765.1 of Ruminococcus sp. Taxonomy (GTDB): domain Bacteria; phylum Bacillota; class Clostridia; order Oscillospirales; family Acutalibacteraceae; genus Ruminococcoides. The sequence goes on along the minus strand of JAFTYK010000033.1, from coordinate 24,495 downwards.
ATATTTTTCAACGTTCATTTAATGACCACATAATCCGAAACGAGCGTGACTACATCGAACATTATACATACATCGAAAACAATCCTGTGAGATGGGAAGATGACGAATTATACAGCAAACTGTGTTAAACAAACAGCACCGTATGGTTTTATCCACACGGTGCTGTTGTTTTATTTAGTTTATCTCAAGCCTGCTAATATCAACTGGATTTCCGTTGCGTCCATTACTGATACAGTGTTGTCATTGTCAACATCAGCCTGAGTGTCACAGCCGTTATATTTCCAGTTTTTAATCTGTGCTAAAACCATCTGGATTTCTGTTGCGTCCATTACAGACATCACACCATCAAAATCTACGTCACCGATAACGCCTGTTGGTCCGCTTGGTACAAACGGTTTTTCATAAACTTCAGGTTTTGGTGGCTGTGGTGCCTCATTAAGTGGCTTAAATGTTCTTGAGTATTTCTTAGCATAAGCCTGTGCAGTAGAATCCTTGTGTCCGTAAATTACAGCACTTTCTGGGAAAGTCATATCTCTGTCATCGATTTCACACTGCGCGTTGTTAATAATTACAGCCTTTAACGCTGTGCAGTTAGCAAAAGCGTGTGGCTGAATTTTCTTTACAGATGCAGGAAGACTTACAATCTCAAGGCTCGTACAACCTGAAAAGGCCATAGGACCCAAAAGCTCAACGCCATCATTAATAGCTATACTCTTCAAAGACGTACAGCCTGAAAATGCTGACTGATAGATGTTCTTTACGCTCTTTGGAATAGTAACGTTGTCAAGCTTTGTGCAACCGGCAAACGCATAAACACTTATAGTTTCAACACCCTCAGGAATTAATACATACTCTAGGTTGTCACATCTGTCGAACATATTCTCAACAACTGTTTTAGCATTACTTGAAAGGAAAACTCTTTTTAAATCCTTACATTCAGTAAAGACTCGTCCGTAGATTTCAGTAACAGTGTCAGGTATTACCACTTGAGTTAAACCGCTTACGCCTGCAAAAGCCGCTCCGCCAATCGCTGTAACACTTTCAGGGAAAGTTGTAGTTCTGATTCCCACTCGAAGAGAGTTTGTTTCTGTGTGGATAATAGCGTTGCAGTTATCTCTGCTGTCGAAGACAGGGTTGTCCTCATCAACGCGCAATTCCTCTAGAGCATCACAGCGATAGAACAATCCGATACCGATAAGTTCTACATTCTTAGGAATAGTAACGCTCTTGAGATTCTTACACTCAAAGAAAGTATAGTTGTAGATTTTCTTCAGACTATCAGGAAGAGTAACTTCTTTTAATGAGCTGCAACGTGTAAAGGCGTTATCCATAAGTTCTGTGATACCCTCAAGCACCACCGCTTTTTCAAAAGGAAGCTCAGCATACTCATGCTGTGTACTGTAAGCTCCTGTGCTGACTCTGCCCTCTCCGCCAATTACGAGAGTTTTTGAATCCTCGTAGTACGCCCAGTACGCATCATCACCGCATTTACCTGACTTAGAATACCCCTCAGGTATAGCGTTATCAAGGGAAGCCTCATCGTATGTAGAATATGGATTTTTATTGATAACAATACCCGCACTTATTGAAGTCGCAAGTGATACTATCATCAGAAAACTCAGCAAAAGGCACAATACTTTTTTCATAAATATCTCTCCTTTGATATGCATGTGTACATTTTGTAGACAATTTAAGTTTATCACCTGCTATCGCTTTTGTCAACACATCTTTAAGCGTTCCATATATTTTAATTTCAACGAAATACGCCCCCGAAAATATCCGTTTTTCAGGGGCATTTTCTGTTTGCTTTTATCTGAAAATATATTTCGCAGTGTTTGCGATGTTCTCCATAGTGTCGAGTGCTTTGTTAGCTTTCTTTCTCATACCACGGGTGCCATTATCCATCATCTTTTTGCCGACGTATCCTGCGACAGCTCCTGTTGCCATACCAAATGCTACGCCTTTCATTATTCCCATAACATTACCTTTAGCCATAATTTTACCTCCTTTTAAAAAAGACTTGCAATAATACTATCTCCATTTTAAAATAGGTTAGAGGTGATAACTTTTGGCAGAACTGAACATCGTACTCATAGAGCCGGAAATTCCGCAGAACACAGGAAATATTTCGCGTACCTGTGCCGCAACGGGCGCAAGACTCCATCTTGTGAAACCTTTCGGCTTCGAAATAAACGACAAACATCTAAAACGTGCAGGACTTGACTACTGGCAGTATTTAGACATCACATACTACGAAAATCAGGCAGAATTTTTCGAAAAGAACAAGGACAAAGAGTTTTTCTTTTTCACTACCAAAGCTCTGCACCGCCATTCGGATATAAAATATCCTGACGGCGCATACCTTGTTTTCGGCAAGGAAACTAAAGGCCTAGATGAAGAACTTCTCCTTCAAAACCGTGACCGCTGTGTGAGAATTCCGATGATAGACGAGGCGCGCTCGCTAAATCTTTCAAACGCTGTCGCAATAGCCACATACGAAACGCTTCGCCAGTGGGATTATCCGTCACTTTTAGAAGTCGGTCAGCTTCACAATCACAGCTGGTAAACGGCATATTTTTCTATAATTGAGCTTGTACTTTCAGGGCGGACGACCAATAGTCGCCCCTACTATTTCTCGTAATATGAATCTACACAATTTTTAGATTTTTTATTGACTCTTAATGTGATATAATTGTATGAAATTATGGGCAAAATATTAGTGTTTTTGACTATTGAAAACACCCCCGTTATTGTTATATAATTAACATGTAGAAATTTGGCATTATTTTACACAAATTTTCAATATAATCTGAAAGGAAGTAAACTACTATGAAACTCAACAAGTACACTGTTGACGACATCAACTTCGCAGGCAAAAGAGTACTTTGCCGTTGCGACTTCAACGTACCTTTAAAGGACGGCGTTATCACTAACGATAACAGAATTACTGCTGCTCTTGATACAATCAAGAAGATTTTAGCTGACGGCGGTAAGCTCATCCTTTGCTCACACCTTGGCAAGCCAAAGAACGGTCCTGAAGAGAAGTTCTCTTTAGCTCCTGTTGCTGTTAGACTTTCTGAGCTTTTAGGCAAGGAAGTTGTATTTGCTAACGATGACGAGGTTGTTGGCGAGAACGCTAAGAAGGCTGTTGCCGAAATGAAAGACGGCGACGTAGTTCTCCTTCAGAACACACGTTTCAGAAAAGAAGAGACAAAGAACCTCGAGCCATTCAAGAGTGAGCTTGCATCTTTAGCTGACTGCTTTGTAATGGACGCTTTTGGTTCTTCACATAGAGCGCACTGCTCAACTGTTGGTGTTACAGAACACATCAAGGAAACTGCTGTAGGTTACCTCATGCAGAAGGAAATCGACTACCTCGGCAACGCTGTTGAAAACCCAGTAAGACCATTCGTTGCTATCCTTGGCGGTGCTAAGGTTGCTGATAAATTAAACGTGATCTCTAATCTTCTTGACAAGTGCGACACACTCATCATCGGTGGCGGTATGTCTTACACATTCGCTAAGGCTCTTGGCAAGGAAGTTGGTACTTCACTCGTTGATGATACTAAGCTCGACTACTGCTTAGAGATGATCGAGAAAGCAAAATCACTTGGCAAGGAACTTCTCCTTCCTGTTGACGCTGTATGCACAAAGGACTTCCCTGATCCAATCGATGCTCCTGTAGAAACAGAAGTTTTCGCTACAGGCGAAATCCCAGCTGACATTATGGGTCTTGATATCGGTCCAAAAACTGCTGAAATCTACGCTAACGCTGTTAAGAACGCTAAGACTGTTGTATGGAACGGTCCTATGGGTGTTTCTGAGAACGAGTGCTTTGCTAACGGCACAATCTCAGTTGCTAAGGCTTTAGCTGAGACAGACGCTACAACAATCATCGGTGGCGGTGACTCTGCTGCTGCTGTTATCAACCTCGGCTTTGCTGACAAGATGAGCCACATCTCTACAGGTGGCGGTGCATCACTCGAGTATCTCGAGGGTAAGGTTCTTCCTGGTATCGCAGCTATCGGCGACAAATAATTTAACTCTAAGATAGGGCGGACATTGTTCCGCCCTTAAATTTGAAATAAATAATTTAGATAAAGAGGTAATTACTATGAACAAAGCAGTAAGAAAGGCTATCATTGCCGGCAACTGGAAAATGAACAAAACTCCAAACGAAGCTAAAGAGCTTCTTTCACAGATTACACCACTCGTTAAGGACGCTGACTGCGACGTTATCGCTTGCGTTCCTTACGTTGATTTACAGGTAGCTTTAGATGCTACTCAAGGCACAAACGTTAAAATCGGTGCTGAAAACTGCCACTGGGAGAAGTCAGGTGCTTTCACAGGCGAGATTTCTGCAGAAATGCTCAAAGCTATGGGCATTGAGTACGTTATCATCGGTCACTCAGAGCGTAGACAGTACTTCGGCGAGACAGACGTTACAGTAAACAAGAGAGTACGCGCTGCACTCGATGCAGGTTTAACTGTTATCCTCTGCGTTGGCGAACTTTTATCAGAGCGTGAGCAGGGCATCACAGCTGAAACAGTTTCACTCCAGACAAAGGTAGCACTTCAGGGCGTTTCTGCTGAAGAACTCAAGAGAATCGTTATCGCTTACGAGCCAGTTTGGGCTATCGGCACAGGTCTTACTGCTACTGCAGATCAGGCTGAAAAAGTTTGCGCTATCATCCGTCAGGTACTCGCTGACCTTTACAGCGCAGACGATGCTCAGGCTGTTACAATCCAGTACGGCGGTTCAATGAACGACGCTAATGCCGCTGAGCTTCTCTCAAAAGAGAACGTTGACGGCGGTCTCATCGGCGGTGCTTCACTCGTTGCTGAGAAATTCGCTGCTATTGTTAAGGCTGCTAGCGTTTAATTACACGTAAAACACAATCGAGAGGATTTTTATAATGGCTAAAAAACCACTTGCTTTAATTATTATGGACGGCTTCGGCATAGCTCCGGTTGACGGTAACGCTATCGCTGCTGCCGACACTCCTGCACTTGATAAGATTTTCAGCTCTAACCCTATTACACAGATTGGCGCTTCGGGTATGGACGTTGGACTTCCTGATGGCCAGATGGGAAACTCTGAAGTTGGCCACACTAACATGGGCGCAGGTCGCATAGTTTATCAGGAATTAACAAGAATCACTAAAGCTATTGCTGACGGCGATTTCTTTAACAACGAGGCACTTAACCTCGCTATGGATAACGCAAAGAACAACGGCACTTCACTCCACCTTTTCGGCTTACTCTCTAGCGGTGGTGTTCATTCACACAACACCCACCTCTACGGTATCCTCGAAATGGCTAAGAAGAAGGGTCTTACTGACGTTTATGTTCACGCATTCCTCGATGGACGTGACGTTCCTCCATCAAGCGGTAAGGACTTCGTTAAAGAGTGCGTAGATAAGATGAACGAAATCGGCGTAGGTAAAATCGCTTCAGTTATGGGCAGATACTACGCTATGGATAGAGATAACCGTTGGGACAGAGTCGAGAAAGCTTACGCTGCTATGGTTTATGGCGAGGGCGAAATGGCTACTTGTCCTGTTGAGGCTGTTGCTAAGTCATACGAATGCGACGTTACTGACGAGTTTGTTCTCCCAACAGTAATCGAAGGCACAAAGAGAATTTCAGATGGTGACTCAGTTGTATTCTTCAACTTCCGCCCTGACAGAGCCAGAGAAATCACCCGTACTTTCGTTGACGACGAATTCACAGGCTTCGAGAGAAGAAATGGCAGATTCCCACTCACCTACGTTTGCATGACACAGTACGACGCTACTATGCCAAACGTTGAGGTTGCTTTCAAACCACAGAGTTTAACAAACACTTTAGGCGAGTACCTCTCAAAAATGGGCAAAACTCAGCTTAGAATCGCTGAAACAGAGAAATACGCTCACGTAACATTCTTCTTCAACGGCGGTGTTGAAAAGCAGTACGATGGCGAGGACAGAATCTTGGTCGCTTCTCCAAAGGTTGCAACCTACGACCTTCAGCCACACATGAGCGCTTACGAAGTTACTGACAAGTGCGTTGACGCTATCAAGTCCGGCAAATACGACGTTATCATCCTCAACTTTGCTAACTGCGATATGGTAGGTCACACAGGCGTATTCGATGCTGCTAAAGCTGCTGTTGAGGCTGTTGACAAGGGCGTCAAGGCTGTAACAGACGCTGTTTCAGAGATGGGCGGTATTTCCCTCATCACTGCTGACCACGGCAACGCTGACAGAATGTATGACGTTGACGGCTCACCGTTCACTGCTCATACAACAAACCCTGTTCCTTTCGTTGTTGTTGGTAAGGACTGCGAACTTCGAGATGGCGGTTGCCTCGCTGACATCGCACCAACAATGCTCGAGATTTTAGAACTAGAACAGCCTGCTGAAATGACAGGAAAATCACTTATTAAGTAATCAAATTTCATACACAAAATTACCCCGCGTGAATTTTCACGCGGGGTTCTTTTATGTTTTCAATTTTCTCAGTCTAACTGCGCAAGTTTCATCTGGATAGCTGTTGCATCTAAAACAGTACGCTCGCCATCACGATCGTAGTCGGAAAGGTACGCTAAAGAACCCCCATAGACACTATCTCCTGAAGAAAACTTGTGCAGTTGAGCCAAAGCTTGCTGGATAAAGGTTGCATCAAGAATAGACAGTTCTCCATCTCCATCAGCGTCACCAACAGGCACGCCGATATTTTCCCAGACATACTCTTCGAATCCCTCATAATTTGAAGGCTTAACACCAAGTATAGAGTGAAACTCATCAGCTTTTACATCATATATACCATATCCAACTGAAAAAACAGGATAGCTACAGCTACTCTCAATACATTTGCCACAAATCACACCCGAACGGAAGCTATCCTCAACTGGGTTCACACAAGCAGAGATCATAGCCCAGTCTACATTACCATCCGCATCATAATGATAGTAAAACTCATTATAATATGCTAATCCAGCCATACCGCCTGTTCCAACTGTGGGTATTACCTCGTATTCCATAAACTTATCTATATATATTTTTCCAGTTTTACCAATTGTCTTAGCAAATGAAGGTGTTACAGATATAGATAAAACAAAAACAACAACTAAAATTATACTTATTATTTTTTTCATAAGATCACCTCATAATTTATTCAACTAATAATCACTACTAAAAAGAAATAGATGCAAAACCCCGTTCTTTCCTGAATTTATGCTTTATTCAAGTCCTACGAGGTGGCGTTGAATCATTGTGGCATCAATAATTTCAATACTCCCGTTGTCATCAATGTCAGATGCAAGAACTATTCCAAGAGTATCAAGCCGTGCGAGATGTCGCTGAATAGCTGTAGCGTCTAATATAGCTACTTCACCATCACCATCAACATCGCCGATATAACCAACGCGTTCTGTCAGTCGCTTTTCAATAATCATATCGATAATCTCAGGGTTTGTAGATGCAATTTCTGGGAGCGAATAAAAATCTTCGTTATGATTGTCAGGACGATTTTCTGGTTCGTAATGAACACTACCAGCAAAAACTGTTAATCCTGAACCAAACAGTAGATTTGTCACTTTACTATATTCATAGTATTCATTGTCGTTTCCAAAACGATTAAAATACGGCTGGTCTATCGGAGTTTTTGATGAAAAATCAATTAAACAATATTCTATCCAACGATCTAAATATCTAGTGTCTATATATTTACAACTATAATATGGTGATTCTTCATCAACTGAATTATAATATTTTACAAAATAATTCATTATGTACACTTCTGGTTGTATTGGACTATTAGCACTTACCGAAACTAAAGATAAGGTTATCAATAGAACAACTAAAATTAGAGATACTATTTTTTTCATAAAATCAGCTCCTTTAAGCATAGGAATAACCTTAATTATGGACTTGTTTTCAGTTTTATGAGTCTAACTGCGCAAGTTTCATCTGGATAGCGGTTGCGTCCATTACAGTGCGCTCGCCGTCACGGTCTACATCTGAGAAATAGTCTAGTTTTTCTGACCCTTGTACACACCAAGCAACATTTTCATCATTTTCTGGAAATTCAATCATTCCTACAAGAGCTTGCTGAATCATAGTTGAATCTATTATCGAAAGCTTTTTGTCGCTGTCCATATCTCCTATCATGTATACGAATTTTTCATTATCTAAAGCCTCCAACAATCCCTCATAATTGTTGTAGTCAACTTCTACAATATTAATGAATTCGTTTTTTTCTTTATCATACACTGCATAAGGTATTGCGTAAGGCCACATATCCGCAGATTCAACAATCACTCTATCCCCAACAACACAATAATGCCTGTTATCAACAAAATCGTCCATTACTTCTTCTGTACAAAAAATCAATGCCCAAGCTATATTACTACTATCAAAATTTTCAGAATCTTGGTAATGATAGTAACATTCAGTATAATGAGTCGGAGTACCATATTGTTTGATATATTCAGAATAAAACCAACCACGAAAACTGCTTTCTGAACTTGCGGGAACCATAGTAAGTGACAACATAAAAACACATACAAGTAAAATACTAACTATTTTTTTCATAATATCATCCCTTTTTTAACAGTTTCAAATAAAACCCTTTCATATATAAAACACCCAAGAGAGTGCAAAGTGTTGCACTTACGCTGAATAATTTTTACTTATCTCTGATTAAATTATAAACTATTTTTAAAGACCCAATCAATTGTGTACTATCACATAAATACTAACGTTATACTGTCTATACTGCACAAACGGTTTTGAAAGTGCTTTCACTCTATTAATGCAAAAACAACCACCCCGAAAGCAATTCTCACGCAGGATTCTTTTACAAAGCAAAACATCCGAGCCAAACGGTTCGGATGTTTTATATAGGAAGTTAATTGCTTAACTGTTTAATTTATATTACGGGACGTCAAGGTTGCCGTCCCCTACACATTCGGACGCTTAATCTTCAGCGTTAGCCTTTGCTTCAGCGATGACTTTCTGAGAAACCTGAGCAGGAGCGTCCTCGTAACGCTCGAACTCAAATGTGTAAGAGCCTCTGCCCTGTGTTACCTGACGCATATAAACGGAGAAGTCAGCCATCTCAGCCATTGGAACTTCAGCCTCAACAATCTGCATACCGTCTTCGCCAACATTCATACCAAGAACTCTGCCTCTGCGCTTGTTAACTTCGCCCATGATATCGCCCATGTTAGCATCAGGAACGTTAGCTTTGAGTGCGCCGATAGGCTCAAGTAATGTAGGCTTAGCCTGTGGGATACCGTTCTTGAAAGCAATCTGAGCAGCCATCTTGAACGCCATTTCGTTAGAGTCAACAGGGTGAGAAGAACCATCGTGAAGGATAGCCTTAACGCCTACTACAGGATAGCCAGCTAAAGGACCCTTCTTAATAGAATCTCTAAGTCCCTTTTCAACTGCAGGATAGAACTGCTTTGGAACAGAACCGCCGACAACCTGAACTTCGAACTCGAGTGAGTCGCAGTCGCATGGCTCAAATTTAATCCAAACGTCACCAAACTGACCTGAACCACCAGACTGTTTCTTGTGTCTTCCCTGAACGTCAGCTGTTGAACGGATAGTCTCTCTGTAAGCAACCTTAGGCTGTTTGAGTTCTACTTCAACGTTGAACTTATTCTTAAGCTTGGAAACAACAACGTCTAAGTGCTGTTCGCCCATACCTGAAACTACCATTTCCTTAGTTTCACTGTTATTAACGAACTTGATAGTCGGGTCTTCTTCAGCGAGTCGAACGAGTCCCTGAGCTACCTTGTCTTCCTCACCCTTCTTCTTTGGATACATAGCCATTGAGAATGATGGAGCAGGATATGAAACGCCCTCTAAGATAACTCTTCTTGTTGGAGCGCAGAGAGTGTCGCCAGTAACAGTTGAAGAAAGCTTAGGAATAGCACCGATGTCGCCAGCGCCGATGTAAGCCGCATCTTCCTGCTTCTTACCCTTAACAGTAAGAACCTTAGTAATACGCTCTTCCTTACCTGTGCGCATATTAACAAGTGGAGTTTCAGTAGAAATTTTACCTGAAACAACCTTGAAGTATGAAAGCTTACCAACAAATGGGTCAGCAACAGTTTTAAATACGATAGCAGCAGCAGCGCCAGCCTCGTTAACTGTAATATCAACAGGGTCGCCGTTAACGTCAACACCGACTTCAGCGCCCTTATCAGCAGCAGTTGGAGCGAGCCATGAAAGTGAGTTCATAAACTGCTCAATACCGAATGTAGAATGAGCATCACCACAGAATACAGGACAGAGTGTACCGTCTTTTACACCCTGAGCAACACCTAAGATAATCTCGTCAGGAGTAAACTCTTCGCCCTCGAAGAATTTTTCCATCAGTTCTTCAGAAGTTTCAGCAACAGCTTCCTTGATAGCTTCACGTAAGCCTTCGAGTCTGTCACCCATCTCAGGTAAGATGTCAGATGGAGTAGCGTTGCCGGCTTTGTCGTAAGTATAAGCCTTGTACTCAAAGAGGTTGATGTATGTATTAGCCTGACCGTTTTCAATATGAGGAACGATAACAGGACAAACAGCAGGACCGAATGTAGCCTTGAGGTCTTCAAGTACACGGTAGAAACGAGCATCTTCGTCACAAACACCGTTTACGAAGAATAACTTTGTAAGACCTGCTTTTGTAGCAGCTTTAACAGCTTTTTCAGTACCAACGTTAACGCCGTCTTTAGCAGAAACAACAATCATAGCTGTTTCAGCAGCACGATAACCCTCGCAGATACCACCCTCAAAGTCAAAAAGACCAGGAGTATCGATAAGGTTAATCTTCATATTCTTCCACTCTACAGGAGCAACAGCGGTTAGAACGGATACCTTTCTCTTTATTTCTTCAGCATCGTAATCGAGCATTGTGTTACCGTCAGAAATCTTGCCGAGTCTGTCAGAAGCCTTGGAAAGATATAACATAGCCTCAGCAACAGAAGTCTTACCTGCGCCCGAGTGACCTGCCATAGCAATATTCAAAATGTGTTTAGCATCATATTGTTTCATAACAAAACAACTCCTTTCATTGTGGGTAGTCGTTCGACATTTTCAGTCAATTTACACAACTTAACCCGTGAACACCCTTTAATTATATTACAAATGGACAAATTATACAACAAAAATGATATTGATGCTCAAAAGTTTGACCGATTGAATAATTATTGTGCAACCTCTTTGTGCAAGTTTTACAAGACTATGTACAAATGATACAAAACAAACTGCCCTTTATAATGCAAAAAAGACAGCGAAAAATTATCCTCGCTGTCCTTTTATTATGATTCAATTTGTCATTTTGTACAATCTTCAAAAAACGCCTCTGTGATTTCACGGTAACGCTCTTTGTTTGAAAAAAAGCTCAGCCCGTGACCTGCATTTGGGAAAGTGTAACGCTTGACCATTTTGGGGTTAGCCTTTTCTATCTCTTCACTCATAAAACAAGGGACGTACCTGTCATCTTCCCCGTGGAGTATAAGCACAGGGATTTCAGCTTTTTTCACTGCTTTTATGCAGTCCGTTTCAGTAACGCTAAATCCACCATATATCTTACCTGCAGCATATATAAACGGATAAGCAATTTTAGGACTTATCCCCATATCTTTTTTAGCTACATCAAGCAGTATATCTTTAGGAACACTGTACGGACAATCAGCGATAACACCTTTAACATTTTCAGGCAATTCCAATCGTGTCGCCATAACAACACAAGCCGCACCCATCGAAACACCGTAGAGGATTATCTTTGTATCCTTGCCGAATCTTTCATTCGCAAAGTTCACCCAAGAAAGTACGTCTTTGTGTTCTTTTATCCCCATTGTGATAGTTTTTCCCTCGCTCTTACCCTGACCACGCTGGTCAACAAGAAGCAGGTTATGGCCCCTTTTTAAGCTCTCGTTAGCACCGACACAAAAATCCCTCAAAGCGGTTGCCCTGTATCCGTGAAAACCGATATTTAAAGGTGCGCCGTCCTTGACGTGATAATATCTGCCGTAAAGCTTCAATCCGTCAAACGAAGTAATATAAACGTCCTCATATTCTCTTTTTACTACAGCGTCGATAAGCTTTAGCATATCATCTTTAAGTGCGCTGTACTGCTCACCACTTGGTATAGCGTAGGGGTCGTTTTGACCCTTCTTACGCGAGTAAAACGCAACCCGATATACATAGTATGTAGCACAAAGAACCGCTACAATCACCAATAATAGTATCAGTAAAAATATCATCTAGTCACCCTTTTACTAAGCTGTAGCTCTCATTGATTCGAAAGCAGATTTCGTCTGTTTCAAGTGTTCCATCAAGTGGTATAGTACACCAGTGCTTTTTGTTCATGTGATACGCGGGAAAATAACTAACCCTGTCAGTAAGGAGAGCTATCTCGTCAGGGTTAAGCTTGACATTCAGCACCTCGACCATATCATCGCTATTTATCCCAAGCTTGCGCTTAGAAATAGTCATAACTACAGCGTACCACTTTTTGCGCTCGCCCTTCCGAAATACCGCTGTGTCCGAGTCCATAAAAAGATACTCCGCTTTATTTTCGTATTCACTTTCGATATGTTCCATTATTATCTGAGCCTGATTCATACTAATTCACTTACTTTTCCTCGACAAATATACTTGTTTCACCATCAGCTCCACCAATAATGCCTATACTGGTGTTACACCCTGAAAGCGATACACACATTATAATTAAAAGTATCAAAGCTATTATTTTCTTATTCATAGCGCTCACCTTTCAAGATTATTAGTACAATTATACACCCACACACAAAAAAATAAAAGGGCATACGCCCCTTTATCTTAGTATTTACGTTTGAGTATCATGTAAGCGACAAAGTAAATAACACACATCAGCGAAATCGCCGCAGCACACAGCGAGCATAACTCGTCTTTACCCATAACTCTGAAGGTTATTGCAGCTACAGCAGCACACAAAACAAAGATGTATCCTGTCCAAGCCCAAGCCTGAGATGACAAATACTTGTTTCTCTCGTCGTTGACTTCAACGTCTACTTTTTCTTTGTACTCTTCGTTTGTGCGATATCTGATGTGTCTTATAAGCTGTAAAACACCAACCGCTACAAGCGCTCCACCAAAACCACTCCAAAACTCGTCCAGCTTTCCAAATAAGGCAAGCACCAATATCACAGCACCAACTATAATCCAAGCAATACTGAGAATCATTCTTTTCATAGCATTACTACACTTCATAATTTCCTCCTAGTCTTCATCGAAGATAAAAACCTCTTCGATAGTTAAATCAAATATTTTTGCTATTTTATACGCAAGCATAATCGAGGGGTTGTACTTCCCCGTTTCAAGCGAGCTTATCGTCTGGCGCGACACAGAAAGTGCTTTCGCTAGCTCGTCTTGTTTTATGCCTCTTTCTTTTCTGAGTATTTCTACCTTGTTTTTCATATTCACCTCAATAGACGTTATGTAAAGTTAACTTTACATATATATTAGCACAACAGCCCCACAATGTCAAGCTCGCTTTACATTTTTTTGTAAAAATAAAGCCCCGAAACTAATCGAGGCTTTTTAATCATTATTATAGCCGACAACTATCAGTTGCTTGTAACAATGTAAGGAGCAATAGCTGCTGCGGTTTTTGGCATAGGCATAGACTGAACGTAAACTCTGCCCGGACCTCTAACAACTGTATTGAAGAAACCTTCGCCACCTAAAAGCATATTCTTAATGCCTTTTACGGTCTGGATTTCCATAGTACAACTCTCGCTCATAGCAGCAAGATAACCTGTGTCAAGCACTAAACTCTCGCCTGCGCGTAGCTCATAAATCTTGCAGTATCCGTCGATTTCAATGAAAGCAACACCTGTACCGCTGATTTTCTGCATAATAAAGCCTTCGCCACCAAAAAGACCCTTACCAATCTTCTTCTGGAAGTGCATTGATAAGTCGAGTCCCTTTTCCATAGCTAAGAAAGCCTGTTTCTGAACAATGATAGACTCGTTGTGAAGTTCAAGCGGAATAATAGAACCCGGAAAGCTTGAAGCAAAAGCAATCATTCCCTCGCCACCTTGAGGTGTGAACTCATTGATAAAGAGAGAGTCTCCTGAAAGCATTCTGCCGAATGCCTTGCCAAAGCCACCGCCTGAATTGGTTTCCATAACCATATTAGGACTCATCCAGCTCATCGAGCCACGCTCAGTACAAATTGTCTGACCCATCTGTGGGTAACAAATTACAACAGGAAGGCTACCGCCCTCGATTGAATATTTTAACATAGTAATTCTCCTATTCAGTTTATTGATTTAATTATATATTTTCACAAAAATTTGTCAAATACACTCTTATTCTACAACCTTTTTCAGCTCATCAAGTATAACTGCCAAATCATTTTTCACTTTTTCGCTATTTGTAAACAAATCATTAAACAGCACTCTAAGGTTTTCTTCAAAATTACAAGGAAGCACTTCACAGTTTTTCTTAGAAAGCTCTATTAGACGCTTTTCACCCGGATGGGTTTTACGATTAAGAGCAAAAATCACGTCAAAATACGATTCAAGAAAAGCTGATGTTCGGTGATTGATACTGACTAAATCCCCTCTGTTTACAGCCTTATTAATCTGAGAATCATAAGACGGGAGATTATCGCTTAAAAGTCTCATATTCTGAGATATGATATTTTTTCTGAGCTTTTCAGGGTAAGGAATATTGAACCTGTCTTTTATAGCCTGAAGTCTTCCATTTTTATCGCACACGATTTTGCAGGTAAGCAAGTTGTGCCACATACAGGTTGTGTAACCGTTTCTGGCGTTACAATCCTCCACAACTGATTTCACATCAGCCGAAAAATCATCGATATTGCGGTAAAGTATGTCGATATCCACACCGTTTTTTAGTGTGCAGTTATCCTCAAGCTCCCAAAAGTGATTTCCGATTTCCATATAGTCGCAGAAATCAGCTAAAAGCGTACGCCTGATGTCTTCATCAATCGGCGCGGTTATGTAAAGATAAACGTCATAATCTGACTTCTCATCAAAATTCTCCCCTGCTCTCGAGCCACCAAGCGCGATAGCTTCAACCTGCTCGAGTGACTTAAGCGCTTCAAACAATTTTTCTATCATAATATCACCTCAAACTATATATTTTTGTCAGGAGCCTGACCGTTGTGTGATAGCCACTTGCAGTCACTAATCTCCATATCAGTAAAAGTAGCCTTAAATGACGAGTCTTCAGGACTACAAGCATAAATTCCAAACGAAATCTCTCCATCTCCTTTATGCATATGACAAATACGCATCTGGGAGAATTTTTCGCCATCAAGCGAACATTCAACGCAGTAGTCATCTTGTCTTCGGCTAAGCCTATACCACATAGATTTTATACCTGCACTAATCTGCGTAGTCGCCCAGTCAGAGTATCCGTTGTTTGTAACAACGCTACCAAGGTGTGAAAAATCTTCATTTTCATACTCAATGGACGCTTTGAGCCAGTTTTCGCTGTCGAGATACATTACTACTCCGCACTGGTCAAACCTGTGTTTGCTGTCAAATTCCGTTTTTACCGTGAACGAAAAGAATTTTTCGTCAGTTTTCATTTGAAGCACAGGCGCGTTGTCATTTCTGAAGTGATAGTATGTTCTTTGCCATAAATCAGTGTGCGGATTAGTTACAATTTCAATTTTTTCATCAGAGACTGAAAAGTCTTTTGGCTCTCTTGTCCATTTCAGTTTTTTTACATCGAATTTCATAGTTTACCTCATTAATTTCATAGCCTTATACTACTACAATATTCCCTGTTTTTCAAGAAATCTTTTGTTGTGTCACGTAGCAGTTATTGAAAATTAATATTGAACGTGATATAATAACGTAACCACACGAATTTTATATTTATCCAACACAGGGGAAAGCTACTTTGGTAAAAAGTGTTTTCCTCCACTCTGTGTTGGAGTAATTCGTGTGGTAACGATGAGGATGAACACTTTTTCGGCACATCCTTTTGGGTGTGCTTTTTTATTTATCATGGTGATATAATATGGCTGGCTATCCAATTAAAAGAATAGTAATCGCAGGTTGCAGAGATTACGAAAACTATGAAGAAGCAGAAACATTCATCAACAAATGTATTGCTGATATTAAATTTAATAATACCATCGTAATCGTATCGGGTGGTGCAAAAGGCGCGGACAAGATAGGTGAGCTATACGCAAAAAAACACGGCTATAAAACAGAACTATACCCAGCAAATTGGATTAAATTCGGCAAAAGCTCAGGACCAAAAAGAAACAAAGTTATGGCACAAATCAGCGACTATGTAATATGTTTTTGGGACGGAAAAAGCAGAGGAACTTTGTCTATGATTAAATTTGCAAATCGATATAACAAACCGCTTAAAATTAAAATGATATAACAAAAGGACTATGGCTTTAACACCATAGTCCTTAATATATGCTTTCTTATTTTTCGATAGGCTTCATTGTTGGGAAGAGGATAACGTCACGGATAGATGCAGAGTCAGTAAGCAACATTACAAGTCTGTCGATACCGATACCTACACCGCCTGTCGGTGGCATACCGTACTCTAAAGATGTAACGAAATCATCGTCCATCATATTTGCCTCATCGTCGCCTGCTTCACGGAGCATCAGCTGATGCTCGAAACGCTTTTTCTGGTCAATCGGGTCGTTAAGCTCTGTGTAAGCATTAGCAAGCTCACCGATTTTACAGAATAATTCAAAACGCTCTACAAGCTCAGGTTTGTCCTGCTTACGCTTTGTAAGAGGTGAAACCTCAACAGGGTAGTCGCACACGAATGTAGGCTGTATGAGTTTGTCCTCAACGTACTCTTCGAAAGCAGTATTAAGAATGTTGCCCCAAGTGTCAGTTGACTTAACTTCTAAATGAAGCTCTTTAGCAACTTCCTTAGCCTTCTCTGTGTCACAGTAGAAGTCGTTGAAGTCAATGCCTGTGTACTCTTTTACAGCGTCAATCATAGTAACGCGCTTGAATGGAAGAGCTAAACTGATTTGATCACCCTGATATTCGATCTGGTCAGTGCCGTTAACCTCAACACAAGCTTTGTTGATGAGCTGTTCTGTTCTGTCCATCATACCGTAAAGGTCAGTATACGCCTCGTAAAACTCGATACAAGTAAACTCTGGGTTGTGCTTAACGTCCATACCCTCGTTTCTGAAGTTTCTGCCGATTTCGTAAACTCTCTCCATACCGCCTACGATAAGTCTCTTTAAGTAAAGCTCAGTGGCAATACGCATATACATATCAAGGTTTAAAGTATTGTGATGAGTTGTGAAAGGACGAGCAGCAGCACCGCCAGGAATAGTATTGAGGATTGGTGTTTCAACCTCAATGTAGCCGTTGTTATCAAGATACTCACGGATAGACTTGATGATAGCGCTACGCTTGATGAATGTATTCTTAACGTCAGGGTTCATAATAAGGTCAACGTAACGCTGACGATAACGAAGGTCAGTGTTAGTAAGACCGTGATATTTTTCAGGCAGTGGCAAAAGTGATTTTGAGAGAAGTTTCACAGCCTTAGCGTGGATACTGATTTCGCCCATCTGAGTCTTGAACACAAAACCCTTGACTTCCATAATGTCGCCGATATCCCACTTTTTGAGTCCCTTGTAAACTTCTTCACCTAAATCGTCGAATTTAGCAAAAATCTGGATTTTACCGCCGCGGTCGTGGATATCCATAAACATAACCTTACCCTTACCGCGTTTAGACATAATACGACCTGCAACACAAACGTCCTTGCCCTCGAGTTCGTCGAATTTTGCGATAACCTCATCAGACATAATATCTCTGTCAGATGTTGTAACTAAGAACGGGTCTTGTCCTGCTTCCTGCAGAGCTGTTAACTTGTCGCGTCTGATCTGTAAAATCTCAGACAAATTTTCCTGATTCTGATTCTTGTTCTGATTTTCTGCCATAAAAATCCCTCTTTCAATAAACCTAAAAAGGGCGACCTGTTAAGAGTCGCCCGAAAAATCTTATTTTGAAATCTCAAGCACCTTAAGAGCGATAACTCCTGCAGGAGCCTCAATCTCAACAACGTCGCCTACGCTTTTGCCAAGAAGACCTACACCGATAGGTGACTCGTCGGAGATTTTACCTTCTCTTGGGTTAGACTCGTTAGAACCAACGATTTTGTACTCAAAAGTCTTGCCCATCTTGAGGTTTTCAACTTTAATTTTCGAGCCGATGTGAATAGACTCGTTATTGATTTCGTTTTCGTCAATGAGAACTGCATTTTTAAGAGTAGCTTCGATAGTAACAATTCGAGCCTCTAAGATTGCCTGCTCATTTTTAGCATCGTCGTACTCGCTGTTCTCGGAAAGGTCGCCGTATGAACGAGCAACTTTAATTTTCTCTGCGATTTCTTTACGTTTTTCACCTTTTAAGAAATCGAGTTCTTCTTCCAGCTGTTTTAAGCCTTCAGCTGTAAGCATAACCGGTTTAGCCATGATATATGGTTCCTTTCTATATTTAAGTTAGAATAAATGTCTACACATAGTTAGTATTATAGCATTTATCGGCATTATGTCAAGTTTTTAGTGTGTATATTCTCCAAGTATACTTTCAGAGAACTCACAGTATGAACCTTATTTTCACTTACACACAAAGAAGGTAACTTTGAGCCGAGTATGTACTCTCTTGTTAGCGTGTACAGGGCTGACGCAAAATACGTCTGAGTTAAACCTTTTGGCATAATACTCTGATACTTTTCGTCAAGCTCAATGTGATAATCGTAAATCACCGTACCCGTTAATTTAGCTTTTGGCTTTCTGGTTGTCAGAATCAGTGCGTCGGATTTGGTATTTGCACTTTCGTTTATACCGTCCGGTGCGATAATCAAATCACAGTCGTAAAGTGAGCTAAGACTTTTTGACAGTCTTATAGGTGCGCCGATTTCGTGAAGCAGATTCTCATTCTGCTCTTTGTAGGCTTCATACTGATTGCTCACCACAACTACCGCGTCAGTATATCTGAGCAGATACTCAGGTAGCGTCAGAAACCGAGCATTTTCATCGATAAGCCCTACTGATAAGTTAAGCGTACTCAACGCTGACAGAAGACTCAATCCCAGATTTGTACAAAGCCTCTCCTTATATTCGCTACCCTCAAAGCGTTTGTATCCTCTATCTTTTGGAAGCGCGACATCTCTGTTACACAAAAGCCTGTTTTTCTGTGAGCCTATTTCTTTGTCTAGCTTTTTGAAGTTTATACTCCCGCTACGACTTATATACTCGATAGTTTTCAACCTGATATCTTCCATTCGTTTTACTTCGACGTACATAGTATCAAACAAAAATTTGCTGAAAAATTTCTTCACTTTCGAACAATTCTCTGGTGTCTTTATATATAATGAAGTAAGCATAAAATACCCCCTGCATAAACTACGCTAAAGTATATGCAAGGGGGTTTTCCTTTAGTATTAAATTAGTACTCGCTCATTGGGTCGTACTTAACACCGTTGTAACGTGTCTCGTAGTGTAAGTGAGCGCCTGTTGAGTGACCTGTTGAGCCTACAGTACCTAAGTACTGACCTGCTGAAACATACTGACCTGTAGAAACAGCTACAGATGTGAGGTGGGCATAAACAGTTTCTTTGCCGTTGCCGTGGTTAATCCAAACGTAGTTACCATAACCACCGCCACAACCACAGGAGTAATACTTACCCCAGTTGTGAGGACAAGCTGTGCATGTAGCAACTACTGTACCTGAAGCTGCCGCAACTACTGTTGCACCCATGATGCTACCATCAGCAATATCAAGTGCGCCGTGGTTATAATATCCACGCCACTCTTCAAACTTTGAAGTAAGGTAGGTGTGACCAGGACAAGGCCATACATAACCGCCACTTGCCGGTGGAGTAACGCTAGGACGTGATGGAGCTACAGGAGCTGAGCCACCTGAGCTTCCCTGCTGCTGTTGCTGTTGCTGTTGTTGCTTTTGCTGAGCAGCTAAATCTCTATAGTACTGCTGAAGCTCTTCGTCAAGCTGACTTATCTGAGCCTCTGTCATAGAAAGCTGTTCTAAAACATCGTCTGACTCTTCCTGTAAAGTAGCGAGTGTCTCCTCGTTTTCAGCGAGAAGTACGTTTAACTCGTCTTGCTTAGCCTCGAGATTCTTCTCTTCTTCTTCGAGTTCTACCTTATCAAGCTGAAGCGCTTCTTTCTCAGCACTAATCTGGTCAAGCTGAGTCTGAATTTCATCGATAAGCTCCTCATCGTGAGCTGACACGCTCTTAACAAGCTGAACTTTATCAAGGAAATCAGTAAAGTCCTTAGCGCCTAAGATAATCTCAAGTGAAGAAACCTCACCCGCTATGTAGATAGTCTTGATACGCTGACGAAGAATATCCATATTCTCCTCAATCTCAGCGTTTTTCTGATTAATCTGTTCTGTCTTTTCAGCAATCTCATCGTCGAGTGCCTGAATTTTCTGGTGGCTGAGCTGAATTTCCTTTGTTACGGTTTCAACCTTACCAACAAGTGCATCAACATACTCCTGCTGCTCTGCGACTTCAGCATTTTTCTGGTCTAAAATAGCCTGATACTCAGCGCTCTGCTGTTCAAGTGCAGCCTGTTGATCTTTAATTGAGTCGATATCTGTAGCAGTTGCTGTAATAACACAGCCAATAATCATACTGAGGCAGATAATACATGATAGTATTCGTTTAGTCATACTTTTTCTCCTTTGCTTTGGGTCGGGGAATGTAGGTATTATAAACCATTACCAA
The DNA here is from genome assembly GCA_017464765.1 of Ruminococcus sp. GTDB lineage: Bacteria > Bacillota > Clostridia > Oscillospirales > Acutalibacteraceae > Ruminococcoides. Next base: position 3,733 of record JAFTYK010000033.1, on the reverse strand, counting down.
CCGAGTATTTCGTTACCCTCTTTTTTGAGATATTTACGGATTGATAGCAAGCTTCCGAGTGCGCCCACAACAACGCCTGCCGCAACGAAGGCGATGATGATTACCCACATAACATCAGTAAACGGAACGTACTGGAAAGGCAAGATATTCTGCACTGCTTTGATAACCGCATCGTAAAGTAAAGTCAGCGCTCCGATTGATATACCCGCAGAAACAATTCCAATAATAACACCCTCGATAACGAACGGAGTTCTAACGAAAGAGTTAGTAGCACCAACAGATTTCATAATACTGATTTCGAAACGGTGCGAGAACATTGTCATACGGATTGTATTAGAAATGATGAACAAGGAAATAATCGCAAGAGCCAAAATAATCCAGAAGCTCATCATTGTAACCAATGTGTTAAGACTGGTGAGTTTTTCTGCAACGTCACTTCGTGAAGATACAGAGTCAACTCCGTCAACAGCCTCGATTTTTTCGACTGTCTGTTCGTAAAGAGACAAATCAGCCATTACAATATGGTAAGCGTGAGGAAGCGGGTTGTCATCACCCGACATATTAACAAAAACTTCCTCGCCTAATACGTCTTTATAAGCTAAGATAGCTTCGTCCTTTGGGTAGAAAGATGTATCGGTTACGTTGTCGATTTTCTCGAGTGACTTACCAACGTATACAGCCTCAAGCTCACTTAAATCTTCTTCAAGATAAACTGTTGTAACGTTACTGTCGCCGACTGATTCCACGATAGTAGAAACGTTTACCGAAAGCATAAGCGCCGAGCCTGTCAGGATAAGACAGGAAATAAGAACGCCGACCGACGCAAGGCTCATCATTCTGTTGGACCAGATGTTTTTGAAGCCTTCTTTTATAAGATAGCCAATAGTACTAAAATTCATATTTGCTCTCCTTTGTGAATCAGATAGCGATCATAGTATCGTTGTCTTTGGTGTCGCTGACAACTTTACCGCCTTCGATTCTTACTACGCGTTTGTTAAAGCTCTCAACAAGCTCATGCTCATGAGTTACAACAAGAACTGTAGTGCCTCTTTTGTTAATTTCGGAAAGAAGCTCGATAATCTCGTAGGACATCTCAGGGTCGATGTTACCTGTAGGCTCGTCGGCAATAATCATCGCAGGATTGTTAACAAGCGCACGTGCTAAACTTACACGTTGCTGCTCACCACCCGAAAGCTCGCTTGGTTTGTTGTGGGCTTTGTCTTTTAATCCAACGAGGTCGAGAATATATGGAACTCTCTTTTTGATAGTTTTGGTCTTTTTACCTAAGCAACGCATAGCAAACGCAACGTTATCGTAAACGCTCATCTTACCGATAAGACGGAAGTCCTGGAATACGATACCCATTGTACGTCTGAGATACGGAACTTTTCTTCTTTTCAATTTTTCAAGATGCATATCATTTACGATGATAGCGCCCGAAGTAGGGGTTTCCTCGTGCATGATAAGCTTCAAGAATGTACTCTTACCGGCACCAGACGCACCAACGATGAAAACAAACTCACCCTTTTCAACAGTGAGATTAACGTCATACAGTGCGTGTGTACCATTAGGATATGTTTTAGAAACATTACGAAATTCAATCATATTAACCGTCCTTAAAAAACCGCTTGTTATTATTGCAGAGTGCAAATACCGCAATATGCACAATGTGTCTTCAGGTGTGTATTAGCCTAACTGATTAGCTCAACCAATATGCATTAGAACTTTGTAGGGCTTGATGTTAAGTATTTCTTAACCATTAATGCTACCTTGAATACGATAGCGTCCTCAAACTCGCGAAGGTCGAGACCTGTGATTTTCTTGATTTTCTCAAGTCTGTAAACGAGTGTATTTCTGTGTACAAAGAGCTTTCTTGATGTTTCAGAAACGTTGAGGTTATTCTCAAAGAACTTCTGAATAGTGAAGAGAGTTTCCTGATCAAGGCTCTCGATAGAACCGCGCTTGAAAACTTCCTTTAAGAACATATCGCAAAGTGTTGTAGGAAGCTGATAAACAAGTCGAGCGATACCTAAGTTATCATAGCTGATGATAGTACGCTCTGTGTCGAATACCTTACCAACCTCAAGTGCTACCTGAGCTTCCTTGAATGAACGGGCAAGATCCTTGATGCCGACAACAGTAGTACCGATACCAACTACACAGTGAGTGTAGAACTCAGTGGAGAGTGTATCAACAATAGAACCCGCAAGCTTTTCCAAATCCTTGCTGTCAATACCAGGCTTAATCTCCTTGACAAGAGTGATATCAGTTTCATTGATATTGATAACAAAATCCTTTGACTTATCAGGGAAAAGATTCTGAACAATATCAAAAGCAGAAATATCTGTTTTTGAAGTGATCTTAATAATCATACAAACGCGGGTAACCTCGCTGTTGAAACGAAGCTCTCTCGCTTTCAAGTAAATATCGCCCGGAAGAATATTATCGAGAATTACGTTTTTAATAAAGTTTGATCTGTCGTACTTCTCGTCGTAGTACTGCTTGATAGAAGAAAGTGATACAGCGAGTAACTGAGCGTACTTCTGCGCAACGTCGTCGTTACCCTGTACAAAAACTGCGTACTCCGCTCTTGCGCTGGAGCCGAAAGACTTAAATGTGTGGCCGTTGATAACAAACGGAACTGTAGCTGAGAGGGTTTCCGAGTTGATATTCTCATTAACTTCTCCGATTCTGCCAAGCTCTGAGCAAGCAATAACTACAGAGGTTTCATCAACAACACCGATGGTTCTGTCGATAGCATCCTTCATCTGATGGATTACGCCCTGAAATAATCTGTTAGACATAAGTAGCCTCCGAAAAATAATAGTCAAAATACCGAACGATTTGGGACTTTACATAAAAATCCCACGTATTCATATACATTTTACACAAAAAGAATGCAAAAATCAACCTTTTTTTAAAAATCGAAGACTTTAAATGATATTTATATACAAAAAATGAACAAATTATTCATAAATATTTCACAAAGGTAATTTGCACAAATGAATCGTCACAATGCACAAAAACACGTAAAAAGCCCTTTGCAATCGGGTTTTTACCGTTTGCAAAGGGCAAATTAAACAAAAGTTATACTAACACTTACAAAAATGCAAAGTCAGATTTTGTCAAAAAGGTGGCTAAAATTACAATTTAGTAACTATAGCAACTTAAGCACAAAATATCAAAATCAGTTAGTGATTGTGCATTCTGTTTCCTTATCGAAGATGTGAATCTTCTCGAGGTCGAATGCGATTTCGATATTGTCGCCAGGCTTAGCCTTAGAAGTAGGCTCAACTCTAGCTGTGATTGGGATACCGCCGATGTTTACATAGAGGTAAATTTCAGCACCCATAAGCTCAGTAACGTCAACGTTAGCCTTAACAAGACCGTTGCCGCCCTCACACTTAGCGAGGAATTCAGGCTCGTCGTGAACATGCTCAGGACGGATACCGAATCTAACTTCCTTATTAGCGTATGGCTCTAAGCAGTTGTCCTTATTCTTAGAATCAGGAAGAACGATCTTGTAATCGTCAAACTTGAGAGCGAATTTTGCGCCTTCCTTAACGAGTGTAGCGTCAACAAAGTTCATCTGTGGTGAACCGATGAAGCCTGTTACGAACTCATTGCAAGGCATATCATAAAGATGCTGAGGAGTATCAACCTGCTGGATGAAACCGTCTTTCATAACAACGATTCTTGTACCCATTGTCATAGCCTCAGTCTGGTCATGAGT
>JAFTYK010000032.1 GCA_017464765.1 Ruminococcus sp. | reverse complement strand
TTTGGTGCGGATAACAGGTGTTTAATGTTCATTAAGAGCTGCCACGTCTTCCCCTCATTGTTGTTCATAATAGTTCATCATCGCTCTCGCTAAAATCGTCATACTATGACGATTTATTAACACTCGCCTTCAAGTCCCGTTATCCTTTTGTTTATATGTATGATAAAAAAACAGATACCCTTTCGGATATCTGCTTTTTGGTGCGGATAACAGGACTTGAACCTGCATGAAATTGCTTTCATATGGACCTGAACCATACGCGTCTGCCAATTCCGCCATATCCGCATATTCAACTTCGATTATTATATCAAAGTGAAGTCGACTTGTCAACGAAAAGAAAGTCCGCTCAATAAAAGATAAATCAATAGTTCGTTTTATCATACGCTTTTCAATAGCGTAATCACAAATGTATGTAACACACTTATAGTTTTTCGAGAGCTGTAAATACTAGTACGGCTATATCCTTGACTAAAATTATATATCATATTAAAATAAGTGTACCTCAATTTGGAGTTTGATAAATGAAACGAATTTTAATGTGCATAGTATCGCTGTTTATATCGATGTGTTTTATTGTGCCTGCTAATATAATCACCGCAGACGCATATTCAAACTTTTATGACAGTGCTGCTTTGGTTGCGATAAAAAACCATATAGAAAAAGACGCAAAACTTGGAAATTACGCAACGGTACAAGGCTCTTGTACCGATTCAAAGTATGCCTATTTTGCGGTAAATAACGGCTACACTACTATTCTTAAATACAATGTCAACACGTGGGAGTTAGAGAAAAAAAGTGCAGGCATCAACTTAGGACACGCTAATGATATGACCTACAACCCACACCTTGACTTAATTGTTGTAGCTCACAACGCACCAAACTACAATATCATATCTTTTCTTGACCCTGACACTCTTGGTGTTATCGAATCAAAAGAAATAGAACACAAGATATATTCGATTTCGTACAATGAAAGACACGATAAATATGTTGTGGGATTGAGTGGTACTTATGACTTCGCTATTCTAGATAACGCTTTTGAAGAAGTAGAAAAATACAAAGGCTACAAGAGTGGTTTTCTACGCCAAGGAGCTGACTGCGACGATGATTATCTCTACTTTGTGCAAAGCGGAGGCGGTGGAAATCTGATTGTTATTTATGACTGGGACGGCAACCTTGTGGATACCGTTTCAGTCAACAAATCTCTAGAGATTGAAAACATATTTCATGTTGAAAACACGTTCTACATCACTCTTCACTACTACGGAAACTTTGTTTATCGAATCGGTATAAGCGATAAAACCGCCATCAAATTTGATATAAATTTTGACTCAAACGGCGCAAAAGGAAAGATGGATAGCATAACCGTTACCTATGGTAAAGATAAAATGCTTCCAAAATGCACCTTAAAAAAAGAGAACTACTTTTTTGCCGGTTGGATAATGACACGTGACAGCTACAAAACCACTATGGGCAAGAAGACCCCTTACAGCAAATCCAAATGGCTCAAAAATGATGATGTTTACGAATACACACTTTTCGGCGATAACACCAAAGTCAGCAAAACCACTAATCTTGGAGACGTAACAGCAAAGGCTTTTTGGATAGCTGAAAAATACACCGTAAACTACGATTCTAACGGTGGCGACAACAGCCTGCCATCACGTGTAGTAAATTACGATGAAGTCTTCAAAATCGACGAACACAATATGACCAAAAATGGGTATATTTTCACAGGCTGGACAGCAAAAAGAGATTACGACGGAAAAATCTACGGATATCTAAAAGACAAAGATAAACCTAAATGGCTTTACGAAAAACACGTAGCAAAACCGTATATCTTTAAAGATAATCAGGAAGTTTCAAAGTTGACATACGATGGTTCGGTTACTTTTGTAGCCCACTGGCAACTGGCTTTCAGCTTTTCAAAAGATGGAAGTGAACTCAAAAAATATATTGGTATCGACGAAAATGTTACCTTTCCTAAGGACTACGACAAGGTAGCTGTGATTGGCGAAAGTGCTTTTGAGAACACTAAAACTATGAAAAGCGTCACCATTCCGTCTACTATAACAACGGTAAACAAAAACGCCTTTTCAAACTGCACACAGCTGAAAACACTACGTTTTGATCACTCTCTACCAGAAAATGTTGAAACCAACGCGTTCGGCAATTACGGAATAAAAAGGTGCTACCTTCTCACTGATACCAACGACATTTTTATCGGGCTTTATACGGGAAGTCTTTCGTACGATTATCTATTCAATATCTACAGCTCATTTTTCTTATAAAGAAACAACCACCCTGTACTAAGGGTGGTTATCTTTTTACGTAAAAACAAACTCATAATCAGCGTACAATGACTTAATCTTTTTTATGTCACCACTAGATTTATCTACGAAAAAAGTATACTCTCCATTTTCTCCCCTACCTTTATATACATTACACTCATCAGCTTCACACATATAACTTAGCTCTGTTGTTTTAGCTGAAACGAGTGTATCGATTAGAACATCGAATGGGTTAAAAGGTGCTAAATAATCGTCAGTTGTGGTGCATTTTAAACCATTGTATTCAATATACAATGTAGAGTTAACTCTCTCGTATTTCAATCCATTCATATTATCAGGAGAAATCACTTCAACAGATACGTTTTCACTGCTTGACGAGATAACATTCAGCGTAAGTGTCATATCGTTCACTTCCACCTTACATTGTGAAGTGAAATTAGTATTCGGTTTTACTGCGTTTTCTTTAATACAACCACATAGTAGTGCCATAAAAAAAGAAATCGCAAGAAGCGATAAGCATAGTTTTTTCATAAAAACCTCCGCATTTTTCTATCTTGCAATTCCTGAATTTTCTATTCTATTATTTTGAAAGCCTGTGGCAGATGACCCACTATATCGCTAGGTAACATCGAAATTTTCGATAAGTCCTGTGCTGCTAAATCTCCTGCCAGACCATGAATATAAACACCGACACAGGCTGAATCAATAGGACTGACCCCCTGTGACATAAGAGAAGCGATGATCCCGGAGAGAACATCTCCAGAACCACCCTTAGCCATACCGCTGTTTCCCGTAGGATTCAGGAAAGTGTTTTCACCATTAGTAATAACGGTGTCTTTACCTTTCAGCACAAGTGTAACACCATATTTTTTCGCAAAGCTTTCAGCTACTTCAACTCTATTATTCTGTATATATTCAACTGATAAACCTGAAAGGCGCGACATTTCCTTAGGGTGTGGAGTGAGTACAACATCAGCTGTTACCTCTTTTAATACATCTATATTCATCGAAAGTGCATTTATTCCATCAGCATCGATAAGCATAGGTGTCGTACACGCTCTGACATAATCTTTGACAAGCTCGATGGTTTCAGCGCATAGTTTCAGTCCGCATCCAAGAAGCAAAGCAGTAGACTTTTTCGCATTTTCCAACAAATAGTCGAGTGAGTTATTATCAATTGTACCATCATTACTATCTTTGACCGGTATATAAACAGCTTCAAAAACAGATGAGGCAACTATCGGATAAATGCTCTGTGGTAAGGCGATTTTTAGTAACCCTACCCCACTTTTTAAAGCCGCAAGACTTGACAGTATACACGCTCCTGCCATAGAGTAACTTCCACTTATGTTAAGAAGCGTACCCATACTGCCTTTGTTGGCGTCCTCAGGCCTAAGAGGTAGTTTTTCTTTAATATATTCAGCAGTCAATACTTTCATCATTTGAGTAAATATAATTTACGGGATACATCATGCTTTAAATAAGGGCGGATACCATCAAGCGTTTTTTCTTTTGGGGAAAATACAACTGCGCATTTCCCTCTTGCTTCGCTGTGATAAGTAAAAACATAGTTATCTTCGCTGTAGTCACTTGCACCGACGTTGTAAATCTTATTGAATTTACGATTTGACATTTCTTCATCGTTGTATTTAAAAATATCGTCGATAATCTTAACATCAAGCTTTAATACATTCTTACGATTTCGCTTTGCGATAATCTTATCAACTCGAAAAGTGCCACCAAGCGATGAGTATTCGTATTCAATATTAAGCCCTGTTATAAACAACCACGCAAAATAAATACAGAACAAACCGGAAAAAAGCGCAATATAAATAATGTATGCGCGCTTTATAATAAGAGCCAAAACAATCAGTGATATTGGAATCAAAATCGCTCCCAGAATAATAAATATGATATTGAGGTAGTATTTTGTGTTCTTCTCTCTTTTAACAACCTGTTCTACTAAATTATCCATAATCGTACGACCTTTCGTAAAAGTATATTGTTACAATATCATAAACTGCGGTATTTTTCAATAAAAGTCTTGCAAAATTTACATATTAGTGATAAAATCAAGAGGATAACACATTGACAAAGGAAGTAACTGTCAAACGGTTTTTGCAAAGAGATTTTTCGTCATAGGCTGAAAGCGAGAAACTTAAATCTGACAGCGAAGTTCCCTTTCGAGTGGCAAGGCTGAACCTTACTAGTAGGCTTTGACGGTAGACACCGTTATATGTCGCCTTGAGTGTCCGTTTTTCGGAAATTAGGGTGGTACCGCGGAATTTTTCCCGTCCCTTTTGTGGACGGGATTTTTTTATTTTATCGGAGGATTTTATGAGAGAACAAATTGAACAGCTGAAGTTACAGCTAGAAAATGAACTCGCTGTTGTTTCTGATTTACAGGAACTAGACGCAATAAGAGTTAGGTACCTCGGAAAAAAAGGTCTCATCACTGACCTTTTAAAAGGTATGAAAGATTTATCAAATGACGAAAGAAAAGCAGTTGGTGCGCTTGTTAACGAGTTAAAGCAAGTCGCTGCTGAAAAAATCGCAAACAAAACAGATGAACTAAAAGAAGCAGAAATCAGAAAAGAAATCGAAAGCATGCCACTTTTCGATGTTTCACTTCCTACTAACCTTGATCGTGGTTCATACCACCCTATTACCTTGGTTCAGCGTGAATGTGAAAACATCTTCAAATCTATGGGCTTTACTGTTGAAGACTACTCAGAAGTTGTTACTGACTACGAGTGCTTTGAGGCTGTTAATATTCCTAAAAATCACCCAGCTAGAGATATGCAGGACACATACTACCTCGAGAATGGTCAGTTACTTAAAAGCCAGACTTCTGCAGCACAGAACGCAATTCTCAAAAAATACGGTGACGCCCTCAAAAATGAAGGTAAGCCTATCAAAGCTATCTTCCCTGGCAGATGCTTCAGAAATGAGGCTACTGACGCTTGTCACGAGAACACATTCTTCCAGATGGAAGGTATGATGGTAGATAAGGATATTTCTATTTCTAACCTCATCTACTTTATGAAAACTATGCTCTCTGAAGTTTTCAAAAAAGATATCAAAGTTCGTTTACGTCCTGGCTTTTTCCCATTCGTTGAACCTGGTTTTGAGCTTGATATAAGCTGTCTTATCTGTGGCGGTGAGGGTTGTCCTTCTTGTAAACACTCAGGATGGCTTGAACTTTGCCCATGTGGTATGATTCATCCTGAAGTACTTAAAGAAGGCGGAATCGACCCTGAAGAGTACACAGGTTTTGCTTTTGGTTTAGGTTTAACACGTCTTGCTATGATGAGATACGGTGTTAAAGATATCAGAGATTTAAACAGTGGTAGCCTTAAAGCGCTTTCACAGTTTACAGATGACGAATAAGGAGGGAACACACTATGTTTATTTCTATGAACTGGATCAAGGAATTCGTTGATTTAGAAGGTCTTGATACACTTAAGCTTATTTCACAGTTTTCCCTCTCAACTGCTGAGGTTGAAAACGATATTTTCTTCAAAGGTTCTGACATAAGCGGAATCGTTGTAGCTGAAATTATGTCTGTTGAAGATCACCCTGAGTCTAAAAAGCTTCACCTTTTAAAGGTTGACGCAGGCGACGGAAAACTCACAGACGTAGTTTGTGGCGCTCCTAATGTTAGAGTTGGTATGAAGACAGCTTTCGCTAAAGTTGGCGCACAGATTGGTGACATCACAATCGCTCCTCGTCCACTCGCTGGCTTTGAATCTTTCGGTATGTGCTGTAGCGAAAATGAGCTTGGTATTTCTGACGATAACTCAGGTATTATGGACATTGACCCTAATACTCCTAACGGTACAGACGTTAAAGATATTTTTGCTATTGACGATATCGTTTTCGAGGTTGATAACAAGTCACTCACTAACCGTCCTGATTTATGGAGCCACTACGGTATCGCCCGAGAGTTCTCCGCAATTTCAGGCAGACCTCTCAAAGCGTTAGAAATCGATGACCTCACTAAATACAACGACCTTAAGAAGGTTGATATGAAGATTGAAGACCCTCTTTGTCAGAGATATTCCTGCTTACAATTCGAAAACATCAAGCGTAACGTAAGCCCTGTTAATATGAAAATCAGACTTTTCTACTGTGGTATGCGTTCTATCAACTTCTTAGCTGATATGACCAACTACCTTATGCTTGAAGTTGGTCAGCCAATGCACGCTTTTGACTCAAGGAAAGTTGAAAGAATCCGTGTTAAGAGATTCGAAAAACCTCTTACTTTCACAACACTTGACGGTGTTGAACGTAACATTGACGAGAACACTCTTATGATCTGTAACGATAACACTCCTGTTGCTATCGCAGGTATTATGGGTGGTTTGGATTCTGAAATCGTTGAAGATACTACTACGCTTACTCTTGAATCAGCTACTTTTGACGCTGCTTCTATTCGTAAGTCAACCGTTCGTCTTGCTCATCGTACAGACTCTTCTATGAGATACGAGAAATCCCTCGACCCTGAGCTTACAACTCTCGCTATCGCAAGATTTGTTAAGCTTCTGAAAGACTATGACGAAGGTGTTACAATCGTTTCGTCACTTACAGATGAGTACGCTTACAAATACCCTACCGTAACTTTAAACTTTGATAAAGCATATGTTGACAAATACACAGGTATCGAGATTTCTAACGATACTATCGTCGACACACTTACAAAGCTTGGTTTTACTGCTACTGTAAGCGGTGATGATTTCACTGTAGAAGTTCCATCGTGGCGTGCAACAAAAGACGTTACTATGAAAGCTGACATCATCGAAGAAATCACCCGTATTTACGGTTACGATAACTTTGATGTTAACACAGCTAAATCTCCTCTCTTCCCTGTTAACATGGAACAAGAGAAGTGTGACGAAGAACGTGTAAAGGATATGCTCGTTAAGCGTTACAATCTCCATGAAGTTCATTCTTACGTTTGGAACTACTACGACGAGCTTAAGGATTTAGGCATCGAAAACAAGGGTGTTATTAAACTCTTGAATGCTTCTAACCCTAATATCGAAACAATCCGTGAGAGCCTTATCCCTACTCAGCTTTGTCAGGTTAAGTCAAATGTTGGTTTTGCTCCTGATTTCGGTATTTTTGAGGTTGGCCGTGCTATCACAGGTATTGACGAGAATAATCTCTGTATCGAAAAGAAATTCTTAGGAACTACTCTATACAGCAAAACAAAGGACGTAAAAACTCTCTACTTTGAACTCAAAGATATGATTGAAACAATCGTTGATGAGTTAAAGCATAAGGCAGTTACTTTCGAAAAATCTGAACCTACATCTAATTTTGAGCATCCTGTAAACTACAACTCTATCATTTGTGACGGCAAAATTCTCGGTTTCATTGGCATTGCTCACCCAACAGTTAGTAAGAAAATCGACAAACGTGCATCTATCGTGTTTATGCAGATTGATATGGGAGTTTTAGCTCAAGTTAAGAATAGCTCTATCTCATACGAAGAGCCATCTAAGTTCCCAAGTATGGATATCGACCTTTCTTTCGTTACTGATACATTTGCACCAGTTAAAGAGGCTATCGAAAAGCAAAACTGTGAGCTTATTAAGAAAATCGAAGTTGTTGATATTTACGAAGATGAAAACGGTAAGAGTATCACAACTCGTCTAACTTTCTCTCACCCTGAGAAAACTTTAAAGCGTGAGGAAGTATCAGACGTAGCTAACGCTATTATCGAAGAACTAAACTCAAAGGGTATTTCGCTCAAAGGCTAATATTAAATAACACTTGAATTAATCTACGCTATGTAGTATAATGCTTTTATCGGAGGTGTTTCCATGTTAGATAAAACTATGATTTTCTCCCTCGGCGGAGACAGAGATGATGAAATTAAAACTGCGTTGACTACCGTTTACGATGCTCTACGTAAAAAGGGTTACAACCCTATTAATCAGATTGTCGGTTACATTCTTTCGGAAGATCCAACCTACATCACCACTTATAACAACGCACGTAATATCATCAGCAAAATTGATAGAGATGACCTTTTGGAAGCACTTGTAAAATCTTACCTTAATATCTGAGAAAGGATTGAATACAGTGGCAGAAAAAGAGTTTTCTACCTATAAAGGCAGACCTTTGGTGCGCTGTGGTGACGAGCTTTACTACGGTAGCATGGAGGATCGCTTCGTAATAAGAATGCAGATAAAGTCTAAAAAGGACGTTAATGGTCTTGAGGTTGCCGACAAGGTTGCTATTCAGCTTCTTTGTACTGACCCTGACCTAAGCCCTAGAAAACAGCTCGTTAAAGCGAGCGAAAAAAATGGTCTTTACCTTGCACTCGATATTGCTGACGTGTGGCTTGAAAGAGCGCTCAAAATGTAATGAAACAACTAAAGCCTGAGGTTTTTCCTCAGGCTTTTTGTTTTACGCGCTAAAGTAATTCTAAATCAGAATTATTTTTATAAATTAGATACTTGCTTTATTTTACATCAGAATTTTCGTCGTAAGTTTCAACGCACCATTTTTTACCCTCACAGTGTGGGCAGGTGAGTTTTCTTGTTTTTGGTGTATGACCTGCGAAGAAGAATTCCCAAAACTTTGGTTTGAATGCCTCGTGACAGCAAGGGCAGATATATGACACTTTTTTGTAATAGTACGGTAACAGCCAAAAAATCCCTACCGCTAAAATAATAGCGTAAGCTATTACGAAAGGTATCCACAGCCCCTTTGCTATCCACAAAGCAATTGTCGCAATTTCAGCAATACCACCTATAATACCGTAGAACGCCATATAAATTCTAACTTTTTTCATTTTATCTTTTGTTTTCATAATGTTTGCTATATCAATAATCGAATTTACCGAAAAATTATCAACAGATTTCAGTTCGCTTTTTAACGCTTTTATATTAGCAAGTTTACGCTCAGTATCTTCAAGTTCCTCTTGAAGACTTTGTTCGTGTTGCTCTACTAAGAGAGATACGATGGAATGTGGGTCTTCGTCTTCTAGAATCTGAGCAATAGTGTTAATCTGCAAACCAATTTCCCTTAGAAAACAGATGACCTTCATTTTTTTTACATCGTCGTCATTGTAAAGACGTCTACCACCCTCACTAAGCTCACTTGGAACTAATATTCCGCGTGTATCGTAGTACTGAACAGTACGAACTGTAACGCCTACAATCTTGGCTAATTCTCCGGTTGTATATTTTGACATAGCTTTTCGCCTCCTGTGAGCTTAATATAGCGTATTACGTAACGTAATGAGCAATACCTTACGCTAGGGGATTTTTTATATTTTAGCATATTTTTTATAAAAAGTATAGATTTTGTTCTTTTTATTCTAATTTAGAAATATTAATGCACCCTGAATTAATATTCCCATTGAGAATTATTCAGGGTGCATATTTTTTATTTCTAATTTCGCATAATATTATATTTCTAAATTAGAATTCTTGTGTAGAATTATTTGTGTGTTTCGAAAACATACTCTCCGTCACGATAATCACAAGTTACCTTGTCGTTTTCAGAAAAACTACCGTCAAGAAGTTTTTCCGAAAGCTTATCCTCGATATTTGAAACTATCGCACGTCTAAGCGGTCGTGCGCCGTAGCTTTCATCAAAGCCCTCATCTGAAATTTTCTCCACAACTGCATCAGTGAACTCGAGAGTAATTTTCAGTGTGCTTAGTCTCCTAGAAAGATTATTTAGCATTTTTGAAGCTATCTGTTTAATCTCATTTTTTGAAAGCTTAGAGAACACGATAGTATCATCGACACGATTCAAAAACTCCGGTCTAAAAACTTTTTTCAGTTCTCCGATAACTGTGTCCTTGATATTCTTATTCTCGCTTACATTTTCAGTGAAGCCAAGACTTTGCTGTTTATCGACAATCAGTCTTGCCCCGACGTTTGAGGTCATAATAATTACTGTATTTTTGAAATCTACAGTTCTGCCCTGTGAGTCTGTCAGGCGTCCGTCTTCCAAAATCTGTAAAAGCATATTGAAAACATCAGGGTGAGCCTTTTCAATCTCATCAAAAAGGACAACTGAATATGGCTTTCTTCTGACCTTTTCAGTGAGCTGACCCCCCTCGTCGTAGCCGACATATCCAGGAGGCGAACCAACCAAACGTGAGACGGTATGCTTTTCCATATATTCGCTCATATCAAGTCTAAGCATTGCGTTTTCATCACCAAACATAGCAGATGCCAACGCCTTACATAACTCAGTTTTACCTACACCCGTAGGACCTAAGAATATGAAAGAACCCATCGGACGGTTTGGGTCTTTGATACCTGCTCTACCTCGTCTGATTGCCTTAGCTATAGCGGTTACAGCTTCATTTTGTCCTACTACTCTGTCGTGAAGAATATCTTCCATATTGAGTAGTCTTTCGCTTTCTTCTTTAGTAAGCTCGACAACAGGAATTTTTGTCCAATCAGAGATAATACACGCAATATCGTCTTTTGTCACTTCACCGTTTATCTCCTTTGAGCTTTCCTGCCACTTAGCTTTTTCTTCTTCAAGCACTTTTTTGGCATCTTTCTGTTCGTCTCGGATTTTTGCGGCACGCTCAAAATCTTGTTCATTCACAGCGCTACTCTTTTCCTGCTCGAGCGACTCAATTTTCTCCTCAAGCTCTTTTATGCATGGTGGAGCTGTGAGATTACTGAGTCTGACTTTTGAAGCTGCCTCATCGATTAAATCTATCGCCTTATCAGGCAGATAGCGGTCAGCGATATATCTAGCCGATAACTCAACCGCTGAGTCGATAGCCTCATCGCTAATTTTCACCTTATGATGTGCCTCATACCTATCACGCAGACCCTTTAATATCAGTTTCGCCTCTTCCTTAGATGGCTCGCCCACATTTACAGGTTGAAAACGACGTTCAAGAGCTGCGTCTTTTTCGATGTATTTTCTGTATTCTTCTAAAGTTGTTGCACCGATAACCTGAAAATCTCCTCGAGCTAAACTTGGCTTTAAAATGTTAGCAGCATCAGCTGAACCCTCTGCTGAACCTGCACCAATAATAGTGTGAAGCTCGTCGATAAAGAGAATAATATCGTCAGATTTCTTCACTTCATCTATGGCATTCTTGATTCTGTCTTCAAAATCACCTCGATACTTTGTACCTGCTATCATTGAAGTGAGGTCAAGCGAGAAAACTCTCTTGCTCTTGAGGTGTTCAGGTACTTCGCCGTTTACGATTTTAAGCGCCAACCCTTCTGCTACAGCAGTTTTACCAACACCCGGCTCACCGATTAGCACAGGATTATTCTTAGTTCTTCGAGATAAAATCTGGATAATTCTTGCTATCTCATTATCACGTCCAATAACAGGGTCAATCTCACCATTTTCTGCACTTTCAGTGAGATCTCGACCATATTGCGAAAGAGTTTTCGTATCAGACTTTGATTTTGAACCGGTCTTTTTAGGTTCAGAATATCCATACTGCGAATCATCAGCAGAGCTGTTTTCGTCGCTAAGACTTGCTCGAAGAGCCGTCAACACGGTCGCAGGAGTAACACCGAGCTCATTTAAAAACCTAACAGCAAAGCTATCGCGTTCTGAAAGGATAGATATGAGCAGATGTTCTGTTCCTACATAGTTATGACCCATCTTAGCGGAATTTATCACCGCCATCTGCATAACACGTTTTGTACGTGGAGTAAAATCATCTGGTGTAAGCACGGTTGTATTTCCTCTGCCAACAGAGTTTGAGATATGTTCTAACAATACTTCATCGTTAAGTCCGCACTCTTTCATCACTACCGCCGCAACGCCTGTATTCTCTTTGATAAGACCGAGCAGAATATGCTCTGTACCTACATAAGTGTGACCAAGTTCTTGTGCTGATTCGAGTGCCAGATTCAGCGACTCGTTTGCTTTACTTGTAAAACCTTTGAAATTATACATATACATTACCTTCCTTTCACAAAACTTTTATCACTTATAAATTAAAATCTCCTTAATTTAGTCTTTCTCTCAAAAAATCTGCGCGCTTAATATCCCGTTCTCGCACTGTGAGGTCATCGCCAAAACGCTCTAAGATATTTGCAGGCTGAATCTCGCTGATAAGTTTATCAAGACTATCAAGGGTCAGCGAAGAAACTATTTTTTGAGCGACACCTAGTCTGACGTTAGAAAGTAAATTCATCGCTTCGTTGTGATTGATAAGTCTGGCGGTTTTTAGTATTCCGAGACTTCGCGATACTGTATCTATAACCTCAATATCAGATAGGATTCTATCTCGTGCTTTAATCTCCTGAGTTACCAACTCACTCGCTATATTCTTCAGATTGTCAATAGCTGACTGCTCGCTGATACCCAAACTCACCTGATTAGAAAGCTGATACAAAGCTCCTGCAGGCTCTGTGCTTTCTCCATATAAACCGCGAATTGTGAGTCCTAATTTAGATAAATTCGAGCTAATTCTAGAAACAGCGCGGCCTTTCTGGAGTGCCGAAAGATGTAGCATAACTGATGCTCGCATACCAGTTCCTAAGTTTGTAGGACACTGAGTAAGATAACCAAGCTTATCAGAAAAAGCAAAATCAAGTTTTTCTGAGAGCTGTGTATCAAGTTGATTCGCAATATCATAAGCTTCTTTCAGACAAAGACCGTGTTTAATAACCTGAAGTCTGATGTGGTCTTCCTCGTTTATCATAATGCTTATAGTTCTGTCTTTGGATAAAAGGAGAGTTCTTCCAACTTTATTTGAAATAAACTCAGGGCTTATCAAATGCTGTTCGACAAGAGCTACCGCCTGTGTATTTGTCAGGTTCTCCATATCAATTCTATCGAAATCCATAATAGATTTCGCTGCTTTGGTAACTTTATCACAAAGCTCTTTCTTTCCATTTTCGTTGAGCTTCACAGGGAAAGGATAGTCTTTTAAGTTTCTGGCTAGTCTAATTCTGGTACTAACAACTACTTCACTCATTTTGACTCCTCCTTTTCCTTGATTTTATCTCTAAGCTCGGCTGCTAATTCAAAATTCTGTTCCTCTATAGCTTTCTGAAGTTTATTTTTTAGAACATCAATTTCAGACTCAATGTTCACTTCATCAGCCTTTGTTTCTTCTTTTCGTGCAAAACCAGGACGCTTACCACAATGAGTTGTATTTCCGTGAATTCGTCTTATAGACGGCATTAGTTCTGACAAGAACAACTCATAACAATCAGCGCATCCTACCTGACCGCTTTTAGCGATATCATGGTAGGTTGAGCCGCAAGTTTTACAGCGTGTGGTTTCACTTCGTGCAGGGAGTGCATTTGAGAAGAAAGAACCTAAAATCGAACCAAAATCAGAACTCATATCGCTCCAAAGGTTAGTGTACCCCATCTCTTTCGCACACTCACTACACAACATATACTCTTCATAATTTCCGTTTACAACAGACTTCACATGGGTATTCGCTTCGTTTTTCTTACATTTCTGACACAACATAACATTTCCTCCTTACACTAAAGTGAGAAGCATATTCTTAAAAAGTGAAGCTCTAAGATAATCTCGGTACTGCTGAGGTATATCCATATAAGCTCGCTCACTCATAGCAGAAGCTAAAAGCCGAGCAGTCTCCTCAGTTATTATTGACCGAGAGAGCATATTGTTAATCATAATTTCAGCGCTGACTTTATCGAGTCGCTTACCGATAGAATTGACAATGTGCATAATGGCGTTTTGCGGTGCTGTGTTAATTCGAGTGATTCGAATGTATCCACCGCCTCCTCGCCTGCTTTCAACAATATATCCCTGTTCAGGGGTAAATCTTGATGTAATAACATAGTTAATCTGACTCGGCACACAGCCTAAGTTTGACGCAAGCTCGTTACGCTGAATTTCAGCGTTACCATCTTTTTCATCAAGCATTTCTAAAATGTACTGCGCCACTATATCACTCATACGCATAAAATCATTTCCTTATACATTTATTGTTTTCTTCACTGCCGATAGTTTGACTTTGTTTGACCTTTAATTATATTATAAACGAAAGTCAAAGAAAGTCAAGGTCTAATTTCACTTTTAAAAATTTGTTCACAAATTTATTATCTCAAACAAAAAGCCTACCTGTAAAACAGATAGGCTTTGGTTCTATATTCGGTTGAATTACTATTTTACAAGCCTGCTATCTTTCTTTGAATAGCTGTAGCATCAAATATTGTAATCTCGCCATCACGGTCAAAGTCAGCGAACTGACTATATTTTCCTAATATGCCACCCTTTTTTGAAACATATCGTTGCACAGCTGTGGCATCAAAAATAGTAATCATCTTATCACCATCAGCATCACCGTAAAGGTCTTCTACTTTATTAAGACTGTATGAACGCGATTCAAAGGTTGAAATTATTTCTAAATCCGCATCGCTGATTATACCCTTTTCGTAAGCATCATCTATATCATACAAAACGCCATCTTTTAGAATATTCGGAAGAGGTCTTTGTGGTACATAAAGTATGTAATCGCCGATTTGCTGTTCCACCTCATCACAAGTGTATCCATAATTTGATACAGAAAACCTAACAAGCTTCTTTGTTTCATCTATTGTTTCAAGGTCTGAAATATGTATATCTTCCTTAGTAATACTATCGTTATTATAATCAACTTTTACTGCCTCTAACAACTCATCAGAAACAGCTATAATCTCTTCAGGTAACTTAACTAAAACAGGAAGCTTTGTTCCACTTTTCTTGATAACAAGATTCTCAAGCAACGCTCTATCAAAAGCACTGTTGGAATGAATATTAATCAATACATCATCGACAGCAATTTTGTAAGTACAATCTGTACTGCCATCATCCCAACCGATATCACATACAACGTAACGATAGCCTGAAATTTCTCCTGTATATAACGCACCATCGTTAGGATTCGATTCAAGTCTGTCGAGCGAAGCTATTACAACATCTTCTGTGAGATCATAATATACTTGTATTCCAATATCAGTATAGCCGTTATTTTTAACGTAAGAGCTATAGGTATGGTCAATTCCGTAGTTATACCTGCTCTCACCACAACTGAGAAAATCCATTGTATAATCAGGGTTATCAATGGTAACGACAATAAAGTCCTTGTGTTTAAGTTCATAACCCTTAGACGGAACAGTTAATCCACCATAGGAATACTGTACATTCGGATATGTTTTGGAATAATCATCAATCCAAGCTTGCATCTCGTCTGTGTTTTCAAAATACTCATCATGCAAAGGAGCTGCAAAAACACTCACAGGCACACTTAAAATAAGTAACACCACTATAAAAACAGATAAGATTCTTAGTCTTTTCATAAAATCGCCTCCAGTTATTTTTTTAATTTAGAATATTCAATATTTCCTTTCACTAATAAAATCCTGTAAAACTATAAAAAGTTTCACTCTGAAATAAATATTTTATCACATTCATATTCTAGCATATCAAAAATCAAACTGACAGTAGTATAATACACAAAAATCAATATCAGTATTTATGCATTGTGGCAACAAAAAAAGGACGGTATAAAACCGTCCTTTCTAATCACAATATTAATTACAATACCTTGCGTAAAAAGTCCTTGGTACGCTCCTGCTGTGGGTTACCGAAAACCTGTTCAGGTGAACCCTGCTCACAGATAACGCCTTCGTCCATAAAGAGAACTCTGTCAGCAACTTCCCTAGCAAATCCCATCTCGTGAGTAACAACAACCATTGTCATACCCTCGGCAGCAAGCTCTTTCATAACCTGAAGAACTTCGCCAACCATCTCAGGGTCAAGCGCAGATGTAGGCTCATCAAAAAGCATAATATCAGGATTCATAGCAAGCGCTCTGGCAATAGCCACACGCTGTTTCTGTCCACCTGAAAGCTGATGCGGATAAGAATCAGCTTTATCAGCAAGACCAACTCTCTCGAGCAGTGACATAGCCTTCTCTTTAGCTTCAGCTTTAGACATAACCTTAAGCTCAACAGGAGCGAACATAATGTTCTTCAATACACTCATATGAGCAAAAAGATTAAACTGCTGGAATACCATACCGATATTCTCTCTTACTTTATTAATATTAGTCTTTTTGTCAGAAATCTTATAACCATCAACGATAATCTCACCCTTGGTAGATTCCTCAAGTTTATTAAGACAGCGAAGAAGTGTAGACTTACCTGAACCTGATGGTCCGATAAGGCAGACAACCTCACCCTCAGAAACGGTCATATCAATTCCTTTTAACACTTCCAGTTTACCAAAATATTTGTGTAAGTTGGTAACTCTTACCTTACTTTTTTCTTCTGTCATAACTAACCTTCTTCTCAACATATTTTGAAAGAATCATCAACAACGAGATGATTGCGAGGTAACATAAACCAACGATGATATATATCTCGAAGAAACGATATGTACTCGCGGAATACTGCTTAGCCTGATTACAAAGCTCAGCAAGTGAAATAACAGAAAGAATGGAAGTGTCTTTGATTGTAATAATAAACTGGTTAACGATTGAAGGTATTGTGATTTTAAATGCCTGTGGCAAAACAACTTTGAACATAGTTTTGCCTGAAGGGATACCGAGGCTACGTGAAGCCTCAATCTGTCCCGGATCAACCGCCTGAATACCACTTCTAAAGATTTCAGAAAGATACGCACCGGCGTTCAAACTAAGTGTGATTGTACCTGCTAAAAATTCAGAAATAATGAAAGCAGGGTTGAACTGCTGAACAATAATCGGAATACCATAGTAAACAATAAAAGCTTGTACAATCATAGGTGTACCACGGATAATCCAAACATAAACAGCAGAAATAGCGTTTAAAATTTTAATTTTAGAAAGTCCCATAAGACATGAAATGAGACCGATTACCATACCGATAGCGATAGATAACAGCGAAATCTCAAGTGTAACCTTAAGGCCTTCTAAAATCATAGGCCATGCCTGTTTGAAAACTAAAGCAAAATCCATAAAATCAACTCTAATCAAAAATTTAGCACGGTAAAATTACCGTGCTAAATCGGTAGTTTTAATAAGTAAATCTAAAAGAATAAATTACATTCCGTACTTAGCGAGGATCTCGTCGTACTTGCCATTTGCTTTGATATTAGCAAGACCAGCATTGAACTTCTCAATGAGTTCAGCGTTTGTACCCTTCTTTACAGCAAAGCCGTAAAAGCTTGGGTTGATCTTCTCGCCAACAGTCTTAAGCTCAACGCCGTTCTTGATTGCGTCGCCGATTACTGTGTAGTCCTCGAAGCATGCCACGCAGTTGCCGTTGATGATAGCCTGATACTGCTCGTTAGAACCCTCGAAAGCCTTTGTTGTGTAGCCGTACTCATCTTTGTTAGCGTTAGCGTACTCAGCACCCATTGTACCATTCTTTGTAGCAACAACCTTGCCATTTAAGTCATCAAGTGAATCGATGTCGCTATCCTTAGCAACAACCATTACCTGACCATCTTCAAAGTAACCTTCTGAGAAATCGAAGATTTCTTTTCTCTCGTCAGTAATTGTCATACCAGCGATAACAGCATCAGCCTGACCAGCCTGAACCTTAGCAAGAGCTGGGTCAAAACCAACGTTCATCATATTGTACTCAATGCCCTGATCCTCAGCGATAGCAGCCATGATATCCATATCGATACCAACATACTCGCCTGTCTCAGAATCATAAGACTCAAATGGAGCAAAAGCGTTATCAGAAACGATTGTGTAAACCTTAGCCTGATCAGCAGTAGCATCATTTGTAGAACCACCACAAGCTGCAAGTGAAGCTACCATAAGGATAGCAAGAACAAGTGCAAAAAACTTTTTCATTTTCATAACTCCTTTTAATAATAAATATGTATCCATTCTAGGATATAGATAACACATTGATTATACTACAAAGAGAAAATCTTGTCAATTAAAACATTTGTGTTCTAAAGTGCTGAAAAACCACGCAAAATAGACAAAAAAAGCCGGTCGCAAAAGCAACCGGCTAAATTATAAGCTATAAATTAAAGCTCAGCAAAGTACTTGATAGTTCTTACCATCTGTGATGTGTAAGAGTTCTCGTTATCGTACCATGAAACAACCTGAACCTGAGTTGTGTTTGTCTCAGGCATATATGTTGCCATTGTCTGAGTAGCATCGAAGAGTGAGCCGTATGTCATACCAACAACGTCAGAAGAAACGATTTCGTCTGTGTTGTAACCGAATGACTCAGAAGAAGCAGCCTTCATAGCAGCGTTGATCTGATCAACTGTAACTTCACCCTTAACAACAGCTGTAAGGATTGTTGTAGAACCTGTTGGAACAGGAACACGCTGAGCAGCACCGATGAGCTTGCCGTTGAGCTCGGG
>JAFTYK010000031.1 GCA_017464765.1 Ruminococcus sp. | reverse complement strand
GTTTCAAGTGAATCTCTTTCATCAAAGATTAGCGGAAAATGGGTTGCTGTAGTTGTTACTGTAATCGGCTCAGTCGGTGCAATTTTCCTGCCGCTTACCGATATTACCAACTTTTTGTATTTTATCGGCTCGGTATTTGCACCGATGATCGCTATACAAATTGCGGATTTCTTTATTTTGAAGCAGAACAAAGAAACAAGTGCGTTCAGTATTCAAAATTTAGTCATTTGGCTTGTTGGCTTTGTTATCTACAGATTGCTGATGCACGTTGATTTTGTTGTCGGCAACACCTTGCCTGATATGCTTATCACCATTGTGATCTGTGTAGCCGTTAGCAAAATCAGAAGTAAAATCAAAAAATGAGTTGATAAAATGAAACGATGTGTAATTGTCGGCGGAGCTGACATAAACAATTATGAATATATTGAAAGCAGACTGAGTGAAGATGATTTTGTTGTGTTCTGCGACAGCGGATTGAAGCATTTAGAATATTTACAAGTGACCCCCGGTCTTATTGTTGGAGATTTTGATTCCCACAAAAACCCAAATCTTGATGTTGAAACGATAGTGCTTCCATGTGAAAAAGATGATACTGACACAGTCTATGCCGTTAATGAAGCTATCAAAAGAGGTTTTGATGAATTTCTTTTGATTGGTGTAATTGGAGGAAGGCTTGACCACACACTAGGAAATGTGTCTATACTTCTTCACCTTGAGTCGCTCGGCAAGAAAGGCAAAATCATTGATGATTATTCAGAGATGGAGATAGTATCAAAGGAGCCTGCTTTCATTGATGATTCGTATGCTTTCTTCTCTCTTCTTAATATCACAGGCACAGCCAAAGGCGTAACTATCAGAAATGCTAAGTATCCACTTGATAACGCAGAAATCACCTGCGAATATCAGTATGCTGTAAGCAACGAAGTTATTAGCGGAAAAATTGCAGAGGTATTTGTACAAAACGGAAAAGCGCTTCTTATAAAGGATCGCGTATAATTGAAACTTTGACTGTTATTCAATCTATTAGCGATAGGATTGAAAATTTCACCTGATTCATTACAAAATCACATAAAAGATCACAGCAAAAAAGCGTTGCGGATGAGGAGTAGCATCAATATATGTCCTCAAACTGCAACGCTTGTTCTTTATTCTCTGCTTATTTACTTATCTTTTCGCTAAAATTTAACGATAAAACGACGAAACCTCTATTGACACGATTGTATCAATAGAGGTATCTGATTTGGTTGCGGAGGCCGGATTTGAACCGACGACCTCCGGGTTATGAGCCCGACGAGCTACCAGGCTGCTCTACTCCGCGATATATACTTTTGTCAGCCACATTATATTAGCACTAATCGTTCTTTTTGTCAACCCCTAAGGATAACAAACTCTAAAATCGGTGAAAATACATAGTGGTTATATAACTATTATATTGCAATTTTTGGCTTTTATGCTATAATTACAAGGTATAATTAAAATTTTTCTAAGGAGTGACGATTATGTGTGAGAAAAAGCCTTTTTACATCACTACACCAATCTATTATCCGTCAGGAAATCCACATATAGGCCACTGCTATACAACAGTAGCTTGCGATTCTATCGCTAGATATAAGCGAATGCAGGGCTACGACGTAATGTTTTTGACAGGTACCGATGAACACGGCCAGAAAATCGAAGAAAAAGCCAAGGATAAAGGAATTACTCCAAAGCAGTATGTTGACGAAATCGTTGAGATTTTCAAGAAGCTCTGGGATTATATGAACATTGACTACGATAGATATATCCGTACTACCGACGATTACCACGTTGAGTCTGTACAGAAGATTTTCAAAGCCCTTTACGATAAGGGCTACATCTACAAGGGCGAGTATAGTGGTAAGTATTGTACACCTTGCGAGAGCTTCTGGACTGACAGCCAGCTTGTAGACGGCAAATGTCCTGAGTGTGGCAGAGATGTTATCGAAGCTAAGGAAGAAGCTTACTTCTTCAGAATGTCTGATTTTGCAGAGCGTATTGAAGAACTTCTGACACAGACAGATTTCTTACAGCCTAAAACTCGTGCAGTTGAACTTGTCAATAACTTTATCAAGCCGGGTTTAGAGGACCTTTGCGTATCTAGAACAAGCTTTACATGGGGTGTTCCTGTCACATTTGATGAGAAGCACGTTGTATACGTTTGGATTGATGCGCTTTCTAACTATATCACTGCTTTAGGATACGAGAACAACGTTTACGACGATTTTAGTAAATACTGGCCTGCTGATACACATATGGTAGCTAAGGATATTATGCGTTTCCACGCTATTATTTGGCCAGCTATGCTTATGGCTCTTGAGCTCCCACTTCCAAAGCATCTTGCTGTTCACGGTTGGATTACATTCAACGGTCAGAAGATGAGTAAATCCCTTGGTAACGTTGTTGACCCGTTTGTACTCGGTGAGCGTTATGGTGCTGATGCTATTCGTTACCATATCCTGCGTGAGATGGCACTTGGTGCTGA
Organism: Ruminococcus sp.; assembly: GCA_017464765.1. Lineage (GTDB taxonomy): Bacteria > Bacillota > Clostridia > Oscillospirales > Acutalibacteraceae > Ruminococcoides. The sequence continues at coordinate 38,321 of JAFTYK010000031.1, read as the reverse complement.
CAGCTCATTCTCTAATGAGATTATGATTAACCGTATCAATTCTGATTTAGCTAATGGTTTAGGAAACCTTGTTTCCCGTACTGTTGCTATGATTGATAAATACTTCGGCGGTACATTACCTGCCCTGCGTGAAGCTGGCGAGTTTGATGATGATTTGATGAACACTGCTACTGCGCTTAAGGCTAGTGTCGATGAATATATCGAGAAAACTCAGATTAATAATGCTCTTGCTGAAATTTTCAAGGTAGTGTCTAGAGCTAACAAGTACATCGATGAAACTACTCCTTGGGTGCTTGGTAAGGATGAAACAAAGAAAGCTAGACTTGCTAGCGTACTTTACAATCTTCTTGAGAGTATCCGTATTGCTTCAACCTTACTTTCTGCATTTATGCCTACAACAATGCCGAAAGTTTTCGAGCAGATTGGTGCTACCGATTTTGCGACGTATGAGAATGCTGACAAATGGAATGTTCTTCCGCTTGATACTACTGTTGCGCGTGGTGAGGTTTTATTCCCACGAATCGACGTGGATAAGGAAATCGAGGAACTCAACGCTATTATTCAGAAGAACGTCGAGAAAGCTCAGGCTGATCAAAACAAAGAAGAAAAGAAAATCGAAGGTTTGGCTCAGATTGGCATCGACGATTTCTGTAAGGTAGAACTGCGTGTTGCTCAGGTTAAAGAGTGCGAAAAAGTTAAAAAGTCAAAGAAGCTTTTGAAACTCACACTTTTAGATGGCGAATCAGAGCGCACAGTTGCCAGCGGTATCGCTAACTACTATGAGCCTGAAGAGATGGTAGGTAAGAAGGTTATCTTAGTTGCTAACCTGAAGCCTGTCACACTCTGCAAGGTTGAGAGTCACGGTATGATTTTAGCCGCTTCATCAGGTGATGACGTTAAAGTTATTTTTGTTGATGACTCTGTTGAAGTTGGTAGCCGTATAAGTTAATAACAGTGGAATGGGGGACGGATTATTCGTCCCTCTTTTTGCATATAGGAGAAACTATGAACAATATTTTTGATGCACACGCTCACTACGATGACGATTGGTTTGATGAAGACAGATATGAGTTGATTTCTAGCTTACCGTCTAAGGGTGTGAGCGGTATAGTTAACGCTGCGGTTGATTTAAAAACCGCTGAAATTGCGAAGAGCTTTGCTGAAAAATACGATTATATGTATTTTACTGTTGGCTTTCACCCTGAAAACTTAGAAGATATGCCTGAGAATTATCTTGAAAGCATAGCCGAAATGTTAAAGCACGAAAAGGCAGTAGCCTTGGGCGAAATCGGACTAGATTACCACTGGGATATCGAGAAAAATCTTCAGCACAGGGTGTTTGAGGAGCAATTAAAACTCGCTAAAGACCTAGATGTTCCTGTTGTTATTCACGACAGGGAAGCTCACGGTGACGTTATGGAATATCTTAGGGAGTATAAGCCTAAAGGACTTCTGCACTGTTTTTCAGGAAGTGTCGAAATGCTGAAGGAGGTACTGAAACTCGGGTTGAGTATCTCTTTAGGCGGTACGGTAACATACAAAAACGCGCGTGTTCCTGTTGAAGTAGCTCAGTACGTTCCGCTCGACAGGTTACTTCTCGAAACAGACTCGCCTTATCTTTCTCCTGTGCCGAACAGAGGAAAGCGAAACGATTCTTCGAATATTATCTTTACTGCGACTAAAATCGCTGAGATTAAGGGAATGGGTGTGCAGGAACTTTTAGATATCACCAGCGAAAATGCTAAGCGGTTATATGGAATAGACGCTTAAGATGTTGACTTTTCAACATCTATAATTTATACTTTTAATGTAAAATTTATCTAATAACAAAAGGAGTGTGGAAAATGAACGAAAAGTACAATTCTCTGTTTACACCTTGGAATATCGGCAAGGTTGAAATTAAAAACAGAATTGTAATGTGTCCGATGGGCGGTACATCGCTTTTCGGGTGGTTTGAACTGGGTGGTTGTCATTTCGACAAGGAAGCTGCCGCACTTTTCCTGGAAAGGGCTAAGAACAATGTTGGACTTATCATTCCGGGTATTGCACCACTAAAGGATACTTTCTGGGGTAAGTGGCTGTGGCAGAATCCTAAGATGTTTGATGAACTCAAAGAGTTTATGAACGAGATACATAAGACAGGTGCTAAGCTCTTTGTTCAGCTTACTGCAGGTATGGGCCGTTCATGGGCAATTACTGAGCTTGTGGCACCTTTACATAAGAATAAATTCACACGAGCCATCGTTAAACCTATCATTGATACATCTCACGAGCTTGCTTGTCCATCTCCACAGCCGTCACGTTGGGCGCACGATATCGAGTGTCCGCAGATGACAGTTGAGCAGATTGAGGAGATTATCGAAGCTTTCGCAAAAACCGCAAAGCTTTGTAAAGAAGCAGGCGTTGACGGTGTAGAAGTCCACGCTGTACACGAGGGTTATCTTTTAGACCAGTTCGCTATTGAATTTTTCAATAAGCGTACTGATGAATATGGCGGTAATTTTGAGAATCGATATCGTTTCGCAACCGAAGTTGTAAAAGCTATCAAAGAGGCTTGTGGAAGTGATTTCCCTGTATCACTTCGTTATTCTGTTGAGTCGAAAATGAAGGGTTTCTGTAAGGGTGCTATGCCGGGTGAAGATTACGAAGAAGTCGGCAGAAATATGGAAGAGTCAGAAAAAGCGGCAAAATACTTGCAGGACGCAGGCTATGATATGCTAAACGCTGATAACGGCACTTACGATTCTTGGTACTGGGCGCACCCACCTATGTATATGCCTGAAAACTGTAACCTCGAGGACGTTGCTCATATCAAAAAGTTCGTTGATATTCCTGTTGTTTGTGCAGGCAGAATGGACCCTGAAATCGGTGCTAAAGCAGTTGAAGAGGGAAAAATCGACGGCGTAGGTATTGCCAGACAGTTCCTTGTTGACCCTACTTGGATTACAAAGCTTATCGACGATAGACTAGAAGATATTAAACCTTGTATCTGTTGTCACTCAGGTTGTTTTAACTTCTCTTCATCAAAGGGTCACGCTAATACTCAGGACTTAACCGATACAATGGGACTTTCCCGCTGTGCCTTAAATCCTCAGACAATGCAGTCCAAGAAGTACAAAATTCAGCCTGCAAAGAAAATAAAGAAAATCGCTATCATCGGTGGCGGTATCGGCGGTATGGAGTCGGCTATTTTACTCGCTAAAAGAGGACACAAAGTTACTTTATATGAAAAGTCGGACAAATTAGGCGGTGTGTTTATTGCCGCATCAACTCCGTCTTTCAAAGAAAAGGACAGAGCATTAATCGCTTGGTATATCCGCGAGCTTAGGAAATATCCGATTGAAGTCAAAATGAATACAGAAATTAAGGATATTAATTCACTGAACGCTGACGAAATCATTGTAGCAACAGGTGCTAAAGCTAAGAGCATTCCTGTAAAAGGAGCAGATAAAGCGATTGAAGCTATTGACTTCTTGCTTGATAATTCAAAAGCAGGCGAGAATGTAGTTGTAATCGGTGGCGGTCTTACAGGTTGCGAAATCGCATACGAGCTTTACCTTCAGGGCAAGAAGCCTGTAATCGTTGAAATGCAGGACGATTTGGTGACAACGAAGGGTATCTGTCTTGCTAACACAAGCTATCTTCGTGATTTCTTTGAAACTAATGAAGTTCCTGTACATCTCGAAACATCGCTTTCTGAGGTTACTGATGATGGTGTTATGGTTAAGGACAAAGATGGTAAAGAATTCAAAATCAACGCAGATACAGTTATTATGTCAGTTGGCTACAATCCATCACCAATCGCTAAAAAAGGCAGACATATTCACGTTATCGGTGATGCACAAAAGGTCGGTAACCTTAGAACTGTTATCTGGGGTGCGTGGGATACTTGTATGAAGCTTTAATAAGAACAGGAGAAAACCGTAATGATGCAATTAACTGAAAAACAACAGCAGATTTTAGATGGCAAGCAAGGCGAAGTTATGGCAAAGGTTATGAAGACCCTTGTTATGTACGGCGAAGCTTTCGGTGCTGAAAAAATGATAGACGTAACGGGTGAACACAACCATCTTGTTACTTCGTTTGGACTTAAGATGATTACCCCTGTTTATGAGCTTATGGATAAACTCATCGAAGCAGGTGCGGTTTCACAGCAGACATTTTCAGTTGACCCTCGACCACTCGATAAGAATGTTCCTGCAAACTTCTTGCAGAATCTTATCTTCAATAAGTTTATGTATTCTAAGCAGGATTTCTACGAAGGTCAGCTTAAAGACTTGGGTTTAATGGATAAAGACGCATTTACCTGCGCTTGCTATATGAACGAGGTAGGTAACAAGCCTAAAAAGGGCGATATTTTAAGTTGGGCAGAAAGCTCAGCTGTAGTTTACGCAAACTCCGTACTTGGTGCCAGATGTAACCGTAACTCCGGTATTATGGATATTATGGGTTCAATTGCAGGCTGTGTGCCGTATTTCGGACTTCTTACCGACGAGGGCAGAAAGGCTAGTTGGGTAGTGAAGGTTGAAACTACCAAAAAGCCTGAGGCACAGCTCTTAGGTTCAGCTATCGGTATGAAAGTTATGGAAGACGTACCGTACGTTATCGGTCTTGATAAGTGGATTGGTGATGAACTTACAGATTCAGCTTGTACATATCTTAAAGACTTTGGTGCGGCTACAGCTTCTAATGGTGCTGTTGGTCTTTACCATATCGATAACTTAACTCCTGAAGCTAAAGAGCAGGGCAAGCAACTCATCTTAGACGGAGCTAAAGAATATATCATCACTGACGAAGAGTTAGAGAGAGTAAAGAACAACTACCCTGTTATCTGGAAAGACAAAAACGCAAAACCAAAGCTCTGTTTCATGGGTTGCCCTCACATGAGCTTACAGCAGTTAAAGGACTGGACAGATAAGGTTGAAAGCGCTTTGAAACAGTATGGCAACAAAAAGGTTGTTATCCCTACAGTGTTTACAGCCGCTCCAAAGGTACTCGAAGAATTCAACAAAACAGAGTACGCAGAGCGTCTCAAGAAAACAGGTGTTATCACTTCGTACATCTGTCCGCTTATGTATATGAACAATCCACTGTGTGCAAAGATGCCTGTTATCACATCATCGAATAAACTTAGAACATACACAACCTCACGTTATTACACTGACGATGAGATTTTAGTACAGATTACAAAAGGAGGTAACTAAAGATGAAAGAATTTAAAGGCAGAGTAGTTACTCCGGGTACTTGTACTGCAAAAGCAGTTGTAACAAAAGCAGGTTTCAACACCTTAGCATCACTCCAGAAAGCTTTACAGTTCGGCGATAAAAAGGCTACCTGTAATGACCAGAATAACCCTGATATCTACGGCGAGGAGCTTGCAGGAAACGCTTTGGTTCTACCTCAGACTATCGGTTCAACAACAGGTGGTATGGTTCTTTACTGTGCATGCGCTATGAAGCGTCAGCCAGCTTGTATGCTTTTTACTAACCACATCGATTCACTCGCGGCTGCGGGCGCAATACTCGCTGATGTGTGGCTTGATGATATCACAATGCCTGTTATCGATAACCTCGGCGACGAGTTTTTAAACTACGTGAAAACAGGAATGACAGTTACCGTTAAGGACAACGGAGTAGTAGTCGTTGAATAAATACGCCTTACAGACTAAAGTCTTAAGCATAAAGAAAACCGACCGATTTTATTTCGGTCGGTTTTTTCATACATAATTACCTGTACATAACATTATTGGAAGTGCAATCAATTATTTCTGAGTTGTCGTTCACACCGCAGATATCGCCAGTTTCTGTATATCTGTCGGTGAAAATCATAAGCTCGGTACTACAGTTTTTGATGACTGAGTTTTTTGCTGTGCCTGTGATACCGCCTACATTTTTAGCGCTTGCACATAAAGCACTTATGACTATACAGTCGCAAATTTCACCTCTTTCGATATAACCGCATATGGAACCTACACAGTCGTGATATTCTTTTACTGAATATGTTTCCATAATTAGATTCACGCTATGAATTTTGCCCGAAATTACAGTGCCGAACAAACCGAGATTTTTGTGGGTGCTGTCAGGGTCAAGGTTAAGATTGCTTATCACATGTCCTTGACCGTCAAAGTTACCTTTAAAAGGCGATTCAACAGTACCGATTGGATTTGTGCAGAGTTGCTCTTCGCTAAATGTTATATCGTTTGTGAGAATATAACTGCCGTAAACATAGTTTTCATATCCGCTGTTTACCATAGCAGCCATCTGGCATAAATCATCATAACTGCTGACTAAGAAGTTATCGTTTTCATCAGTATCTAAAGCAGGCGGAATTTCCTTTGTTTGCACTTCAATAGTTACGTTTGAGTAAGGAACAGAGAAGTCAAGCGTGTATTCGTTACAGTCTATTCCAGTGCTTATTACCTTTTCTTTAGTATCATTTTTATCGTTGTGATACTGTACGGTAATGTTTGAAATTCTGTAATTTTCAGGAGCAGTAATTTTTACGTTTACCTTTTCGCCAGCTACAGCTGTGCCGTTTTCAAGTCCTGATACAGATATTTCGCCTTCACCGATGAGGTTTGTGTCAACTTTGCTTTTTATGATGTCACTTGTCGGGGTGAGAATAACTGCAAATTTAGAACCGCTTGGGATTTTATTCTCTTGCATCATTTCGCTATTCCAAGTTGTTGAATAGCTTTGGTTGTCGCTTATTTTCATCACAGGAAAAAGTGTGTATCTTGTTTTTTCAGGTTTTGAGTACCATTCGGTCTTACCATCGAGGAGCAGATACATACTGCTTTCTGCACCATAGCCTAAATAATCTGAAAAATAGCTATAAGGGGACGAACAGTTTGCTGTGTAGTAAGTTTCGTTGATAATAGACTTAAGCTCATTCGGGTCAGAGATAGGTGAATAGGTGTTTAAGCCGTCAGAATATCTTCCGTTAGCAAGATTGTAGTAATCGGTCTTTAAATAGTGAGTATCACAAAGTCCACCGAAAAATGTTCCCCAAGAATTCTTATCGTTTATGTCAAAAGAATGAAGTTCCATACTTTTTGGGTCAACTATATCACCGTTCATAATGTAGAATGGGGTGAATTTGAGCTTTCCGTTTTCTACAGTAACCGAAGCGTTTTTGTAGAAAGAGAGGGACTCGTTTTCCGGTTTGGTTAAGACAGCTTGGGAAACTTGGTTTCCGTTATACTTTATTGAGTATTTGTAGTTTGTGTTGTCTAATTTGTAGCTCTCCATTTCGCTATTAAAGCGGTTTGTAGCTGACTCTTCTCTTAAATACATATCAATGTTTGTTGTAGCTCCAATATCTTTAAGCACTATATCGGAGTTTAAAAAATTTGTGATTGATGTTGTGTATTTATTGATAGCCTTGTCGTAGTACTTAATAAGACTGTTCCAAGAGTTTGTGTATGTAAGAGTTGTGCTTTCGTCAACCATCATTTTATCAAAATACTCAGCTCTTTGAGAAATGAAATCCTGATACAGCATCATAACGGTTGTTACTGCGTTTATCTGATACTCTGTAGCGTGGTCCACAAACTGAGCCTGTTCACTCGAAAACGGGTATGCGTAGTAAGCGTACTGTGCAGCACAGTCTATGAATCTGTAGCCTTTTTCTATAACGTAGCTTTCAGGGTCCATATTGTTTAAAAGTGAGTTTAGTACTCCACTCAAGCAAACATCTATAGTGTTGGTTTTATATATCTTTTCTTCGTAGTAGTCACGCTCGCTTACCCCACAGGTGGAATTCCAATAGTCACCTGTAGCAGCAGCGTAGAATTCACCGAGTTCTGCAAGATACTCATTTTCTTCCTCTAATACTTTGTCTTTGTTGTTTTGAGCTTCGTCGCTGACAGCATATTCGAGATAATCAGTATATGCGAGATATACATTATAAAAATCATAAATTGACTCATCGTGTTGTGTGAGGTAGTCTGTTACCTGCTCCATGTAAGCATAGTTGCACTCCTTACTGCTTACGTTAATAGTCTGCTGTGAGATTTTCTTGTTTATATCTTCGACGATGTGTTGGGTATCTTTAGTGCTTTTTAAAATCTCGTTACAAGTGTTCTGAATATTCTGGAGTTGGTCACCTGTTGTGCCATTACCAAAAACATACTTGTCAATATATGATGAAATACCTTTAACAGTTTCGTTATTTGTGGCATCAGCAATACCGCTTACGATTTCGCTCGCTACAGCAAAGCCTCGTGAATAAAGTTGACTTGTAGCCCAACCATCAAGGGTATCCAGATTTACTGCCGCTGATGAGCTAATCGTTGAAAGAGGGATAAGCGTCACTGTCATACACAGTATAAGCATTGTTGCGATTAGTCTTTTTGTGAATTTCTTTTTCATACTATCACCTTCTAAATTTTCAAATTCCTTAGGAAGGAGCTAAAGCATACCACTCTATAATTAAGAAGATGTTTCATAATTGTGAAGTTTTAGTTAAGTATTGTTAAATAAAAAATGGCTGTTAGGGAAGCTTTATAAAATAATTTCCTCAACAGCCGTTTTATTGTTATATATTGTTTACAGGTTTATATCAAGCTCGACAGGACAGTGGTCAGAGCCGAAAATGTCGCAGTGGATTTTAGCGTCATTAATTTTGTCGTTAAGCCTTTCACTGCAGATAAAGTAGTCGATTCTCCAACCCGAGTTCTTTTCCCTTGCCTTAAAACGATAGGACCACCAAGAGTAGATTTGCTCTTTATCAGGGTAAAGGTAGCGGAAAGTATCAGTGAAGCCTGATTCCAAAACAGTTGTCATCTTTCCACGTTCTTCGTCTGTAAAGCCCGGATTTTTGCGGTTTGTTTTCGGGTTTTTCAGGTCGATTTCCTTGTGGGCAACGTTTAAGTCGCCACAGTAAATGACGGGCTTTGTTTCATCGAGCTTCTTGATATAGGAGAGAAAATCGTCCTCCCACTTCATTCTATACTCGAGTCGCTTTAGACCGTCCTGAGCGTTAGGGGTGTAAACTGTGACAAAGAAAAAGTCAGAAAACTCTAGCGTTATAACTCGCCCTTCTTTATCGTGTTCTTCAATTCCTAACCCGTAAGTAACAGAAAGTGGCTCAACTTTTGTAAAAATCGCTGTGCCTGAATATCCTTTTTTCTCAGCGTAATTCCAGTAGCCGAAATAACCCTCAGGTGCAAAGTCAATCTGACCTTCCTGAAGCTTTGTTTCCTGCAAGCAGAAAATGTCAGCATCGAGTGCATTGAAATTATCCATAAAGCCTTTGTTCATAATTGCTCTAAGGCCGTTAACATTCCAAGAAATAAATCTCATACTCTACCTCTTATATATTTTAGTCCTCTCTAGGGGAGGTTTTTGTAGGGTGACCAATGGTCGTCTGTGTGCGTAGCACCTGAATAGATAATAATGAATGATTTATGGTGCTGCGTACCGCGTTTATAACAATCCCTCCACCGCTATTCGCGGTCCCCCTCCCTTTGACAAGGGAGGCTTTTGTGGGAAATAGAATAGGGTATTTGTAAACGTGAAAGTTTACTCAAAATCTTTGTTTAGCTTTTCGACAATATTGTCAAAGTGCATACTGTGGCTCGCCTTAACGAGTATGGTATCGCCCTTTTTTATTATATCGCAGATGCTTTCTATACATTCTTCAACAGTTTCAAAGTAGCAACCCTTGCCGTCTGCACCCTCAAAAAGGTGTTTAGAAAGCTCACCGACAGCAATAACTGCATTGATGCCTTTGTCGATTATGTACTTTCCTGTATCAAAATGAAGCTTAACTTCGTTTGCGCCAAGTTCTTTCATATCGCCGATAACAGCAACTTTTCTACCCGCAAATTTAGAAAGCGAGTTAACTGATGCTCTTACCGAAGTCGGGTTAGCGTTGTAGCAGTCATCGATTATAGTGATGTCTTCTTTTCTTATTACATTACTGCGTGAGCCAACGGTTTTGTAGGACTCAACGCCTTTCTTTATCTGTTCTGAAGTCATACCCAAATGTTCGCCGATAGCCGAAGCACAAAGCGCATTTGAAACCATGTGACTTTCAACTGATGGGACAGTTGCGCGGATTTCTCCGTTTTTAAGATAAAGTTTGCAGTCAATTCCTTTTTCAAGGTCAGTATTTATAATCTCGGCTTTGTACTCATTTCTATCATCAAAGCCGTAGAATGTTGTTTTGATGCCGTTATGCTCTTTAACAGTGAAAAGCTTTTCGTCATCGCCACAGAAGAACATTTTGCCATTAGGATTCAAAAACTCGAGCATCTCCGTCTTAGCTTTTAAAACTCCGTCTAAATCGATGAGATTTTCCAAATGGCAGTAGCCGATGTTTGTAATAACCGAGATGTCAGGCTTAACGATTGTAGCAAGTCTTGTCATCTCCGTAAATCCAGAAATACCCATCTCGATAACGGCGATTTCGTGTTCCTCTTCGAGTCCGAAGATAGTAAGCGGAACGCCAAGTTCGTTGTTGAAGTTACCCTGTGTTTTGTGGACATTGAATTTCTGTGACAGCACAGAGCTTATCATTTCTTTAGTCGAAGTTTTGCCGACTGAACCTGTAATTCCGATGAATGGAATTTTGAAAAGTGAGCGGTAATACTCAGCGATTTTTTTTAGCGCTATTAGGGTTGAGTCTACTAAGATGTAGTTGCACTCGCATTGTGGCTTTTCTTCAACAAGCGCACACACAGCACCCGCTTCAATACATTGAGGGATAAACTTGTGTCCGTCAACGCGCTCGCCTTTGATAGCGGCAAACATTGTGCCGTTTTTTACCTGTCTGCTATCAGTAACGATAGAAGTAACGAGTGCGTTTTCATCGCCGAAAAGCTGACCACTACAGCTTTTTGCTATTTCTTTTAAAGTAATAGGTTTCATAATATCACCGTTTTGTTGCGATTTTAAGGACGAGAGTGGTCGCCCCTGCTTTATCTGTATTTTTCAAGCGAAAGCTCAACGATTTTTTCGCAAAGTTCAGGAAAATCAATTCCATCTGCTTTTGCTTCCTGAGGAAGAAGACTCATTGGAGTCATGCCTGGTAGGGTGTTAGCCTCTAAACAGTAAATATTGCCGTCGTTTTCATCAAGCAAAAAGTCAATTCTTGCGTAGCTTTCTAAGTGAAGTTCCTTGTAAGCGTGGCACGCTGCGTCTTGAAGTAGCTTTGTTGTAGCGTCATCTAAAACTGCAGGGCAGATTTCCTCTGTGTTTCCTGCCTGATATTTATTAACGTAATCATAAAAGCCTGTTTTAGGGATAATCTCGATGATAGGGAGCGCTTTGCCGCCTAGTACACCGATAGAAAACTCTCTGCCTTTTATGTACTGTTCAACGAGTACCTGACCCTCGTATTTAAAAGCATCAACCATAGCTTTCTCGAAATCGTCTTTAGTCTGCACGATAGAAACACCGACTGAGCTACCTGCTGAGCATGGCTTAACTACACACGGGAAGTCATTCCAGTTTTTGAGTTCACCATTTGACAGCGCTTCCTTTTTGTACAGCTTAGACATAGGAGTAGGAACATCACCGTGTAAGAATACAGCCTTTGTGATGCCCTTATCCATAGCGATAGCAGAGCCTAAGTATCCTGCTCCTGTGTATTTAATGCCAAGCATATCAAGAGCCGCCTGAAGCTGACCGTTTTCGCCTACACCGCCGTGAAGCGCCAAGAAGCATATATCAGCCTCTTTACAGATTTCGATAACATTCTCGCCGAAAAGACAGTCAGACTGGTCCTGTCTTTGAGCCTTTATTTCATCTAAATCAGGAATCTGTGTGGATACGCCTGTGATAGATTTTGTGAAATCGTAGCCATTTTCAAAAAGAGAATCGATACTATCGATTTTCTCTTCGATACCCATAAATACATCGAGAAGAATAACCTTGTGGCCTTTTTCTTTAAGCGCTTTTGCTACCTGTGAGCCTGATGTAATTGACACATCACGTTCAGTGCTGAGTCCTCCTGCGAGTACAACTATTTTCATATATATTACCTCTTATTCTCCGATAATTTTAACTAGAGCGTGTTTGTTTCGCTTGCCGTCAAGTTCATAGTAGAAAATCTGCTCCCAAGTTCCGAAGTCAAGTTCTCCGTTTGTGATAGCGCAGACTACCTCGCGACCCATAATAGTGCGTTTCAAATGAGCGTCGGCATTGTCTTCGAAACCGTTGTGGGCATACTGGTTGTACGGTTTCTCTGGAGCGAGTTTTTCAAGCCAGCGTTCGTAGTCAGAGTGTAATCCGCTTTCGTCGTCGTTAATAAAAACAGAAGCGGTGATATTCATAGCATTAACAAGCACCAAGCCTTCTTTTACACCGCTTTCGTCAATAGCTTTCTGAACATCGTGGGTGATGTTGACGATTTTTCTACGCTGTGGGATATTGAACCACAGCTCTTTTCTGTAGCTTTTCATATTTACCTCTTAAAACATAAAGGAGTCAAAGCCCCAATATTCCACTTCTTCAAACTTAACGTAAACTCGGTTTGTTGGGATAGAAAGCTCCTGACTTGCGATTTCGCACAAAGCGCAGGTCAGCTTTTCGTAGTTTGCTTTAGTGGATTTACCGAGCAGTTTTACTTCAAAAAATGCAGAGTCTTCGTCCTTGTTGCCCTTGAAATAGAGCTTACAGTTATCCTGAATCTGTACCATAAGATAAGCTTCGCTTTTTCCTATGAGCGCAATAGCTTCGCCTAAGCGTCTTTTGATAACTTCTTCTTGTTTCTCGTTTACAGGTGTTGAAAATCTAGCGTCGATAAATGGCATATTTATCCCTCCATAACATATATGGAATTATTATAATACTATATGAGTATTTTATCAAGCAAAAAAGAACTACCGACCCAATTTAGTCGGTAGCTCCTTTTAGGGGATAACTATATTTAATTTGCAGAGGGGAGTCTGCAGTTATCACTTTAAGCAGGGTTGAGTTCGTGTCTTAAGAAATAATAGCTTGCTGTAGTTGTGTGTTCGTTAGTGCTTATTTTATACACTAAGTGTCATTCTTCCCTGTCCGATTATAGCTTTATCTTCGTTATAGAAAAAGAATTGATAATCTCCTGACTTTTCTAGTGTGTAGTGGTCTTTTATAGAATAAGCAATGTAGGTATAATCGTTTTCTTCTTTCCAAAATACCGTTAGATGTTCTGCATGCAAAAGATCTGTCTCTCCAAGGAAATTTCCGTCAGGGTCCATAATAACAACGTAAACCTTACCGCTACCTGTTATTAGATTTGATTTAACAAAATCAACAATTTCACAGTAATTATGAGGTTCGCCGTTTTCGTCAAAAGGTGCATTAAGAAGCTCTTTTTGAATTGTTGTTGCATCAAAGATAGTAACTTTGTTATCATTGTCTACGTCAGCAGAAATAGCTTGCTCTTCGTCCATTGTATCAAGCTGTGCGATACAACGCTGAATGAAAGTAGCGTCCATTATATCCATACCCTCAGGAGCGATAACATCGCCTGCTACACGAGTGGTTTCTTCTGCGGATACAGAGATTAAGCCAATAGAAATAATGAGCATAAGTGCCATTAAAGTTGATAAAATCCTGATGTGTTTTTTCATAATTCAATCCTCCTAAAGGTTATTTACTTAAATACTTGGGCGAATAAGTATTCAATGACTATACTTTTGCTTAAGCTGTTATTAAAGTTCAGGTGTAATAGCCTGTTTCATAGATAGTGTAGTGACTCTTTTTAACAATAGCTTTTTGTGCATAGTTTGTTTTACGTATTTGCATTTACATAAATATATTTTGAATAAAAACCCTGACCATTCTCGTTGTAGATAAGATACAGATATTCGCCGCTTTCTGTTATGTTATAGGTGTTTGTTATTGAATATGCAAAGTATGTGTAGCCGTTTTTTTCTTTCCATGTAGTGCATATATGTTCGGGGGAGAACCAGTCATCTCCTCCAAGCCATTGGTTGCCTGCTCCTCTCTTTTTTACAATGCAGTAGACCCGTTTGCTTCCTGTGAGATGCTTTGTTTCAATGTAGTCAACTATCTCACAGTAATCGTGAACACTTTTATACTCTCTAATAGCTGCGTAGTCGGGTTTAGAGATGGGTGGAGATACTGAAGGAAGTTCCGGTGTACCATCTGTTGAATCAGGAGACTGTTCTGGTGGTGGAGCAGCAGGATAGTTTGGATCTTGAGAGGAACTGTCAGGAAGAGTGGGTTTTGGTTTATCTGATGGCTTTGTAGGTTTTGTTGTCGGATTTGTGCCTGGCTTTAAAGGTGGGCTTGAGGTTGGAATTTCGTTTGTATTAGTGCTTTCACTTGGTTTAGCGCTCTCGCTCGGCTTAGTAGGGCCAACAGTCGGCTCATCTTTTGAGTCTTCTGTAGGCTTTGTTGTTGAAGATGGCTTCTCACTTGGTTCAATAGTTTCGGATTCAGTAGTAGGTTTATTGTCTGTAACCGAGTTTTGAGCGTTTTCTTTGTCGAAATCCTTGTCATTTTTTAGTGTTTCTTTTATGTTTTTGTCTGTATATTGTGTGTTCTCTGAATCTTTTGAGTTTCCTGTTTCGACGATGAAACTCGGGTCGATTGGAGGAGTTACTCTGTCTTCTTTGAAGTATACTCCTAAACTTACCGCACACACAATTACTAAGCACGCAACTGCCGCTAAAGCTCGGCTGTATTTTATGAATACTAAGGGTTTTTTCTTCTGCGTTTTTGTAGCATTTATAGCATTTTCGATGAAGCTTTCAGGAGCTTTTAAGTTAGTAAGAGAGTCAAAGTTCACTTTTTTCATATACCATCACCTCCGTAAATGCTTTTTAGCTTTTCTCTGCCTCGTTTTAAGAGGGTCTTAACCGTGTTTGCGTTGTATCCTAAAATCTCAGCAATTTCATTTACTTTATACTTTTCGCAGTAGTAAAGGTAGAGTACATCTCGGTATTTAGGCGGTAGCTCTACTAAAGCCCATGAAATATCTAAAGTATCAGTAGGGAAATTGACTGATTGTTCTTTCGTTTCGTGTAGGGATAAAAGCTTGCGGTTTTTCTTTATGTAGTTAGTACATTCGTTGATTGAAACACGAATGAGCCACGCTTTTAAGTGTTCTTTTGTTTCAATTTTCGGGGAGTTCTGATAAAGACTGAGGAAGATGTTTTGGAAGCAGTCCTCGGCGTCAGCCCAGTTTTTGAGCCTCATTATGCACACTGATACAACAGTAGAGCTGTATTCTCTGACTACATCTTCGTATTTCAGTCCTGCAAACAATACTTCAGCCATTTTATCCCCCCTCATTTATAAAACAATTCAAAATGCGTTTTGGTTTCAAAAAGTAAAAATTATTTTGAAAATTTAAATAGTATTATAAATTGTACTCGTATATCTCTATAAATTCAATGTAAAACGGAAATAATATGGCAGAAAAATCGCCATTTTTCTGTAAAGGATATTATTTGTGTGAGCTTTGATGTATAATATATCCTGAATGAAAGTGTTTTTCATTGAAATCAAATTAGATTTTGGAGGAATTACAATGCCATTAGTAAATGCAAAAGAAATGCTTACAAAAGCAAAGGCTGGCCATTATGCAGTAGGTCAGTTCAATATCAACAACCTTGAGTGGACAAAGGCTATTCTGCTCACAGCTCAGGAGAACAACTCTCCTGTTATCCTCGGTGTTTCCGAGGGTGCTGGTAAATATATGTGCGGTTACAAGACTATCGTTGGTATGGTTAACGGTATGCTCGAGGAATTAAACATTACAGTTCCTGTAGCTCTTCACCTTGACCATGGTTCATACGACGGTGCTAAGGCTTGTATCGAAGCTGGTTTCTCATCAGTTATGTTCGATGGTTCACACTACTCAATTGAAGAGAACGTTGAGAAAACAAAGGAACTCGTTGCTATCTGTGACGAACTTGGTCTTTCACTTGAAGCTGAGGTTGGTTCTATCGGTGGTGAGGAAGACGGCGTTGTTGGTGCTGGTGAGTGTGCTGACCCTGACGAGTGCAAGATGATCGCTGATTTAGGCATCACAATGCTCGCTGCAGGTATCGGTAACATCCACGGTAAGTACCCTGAGAACTGGGCTGGTCTTTCATTCGATACACTCGACGCTATCCAGCAGAAAACCGGCGATATGCCTTTAGTTCTCCACGGCGGTACAGGTATCCCTGCTGATATGATTAAGAGAGCTATTTCTCTTGGCGTTTCAAAGATCAACGTTAACACAGAGTGCCAGCTTTCATTCGCTGAAGCTACAAGAAAGTACATCGAAGACGGCAAAGACCTTCAGGGTAAGGGCTTTGACCCAAGAAAGCTTTTAGCTCCTGGCTTTGAAGCAATCAAGGCTACAGTAAAAGAGAAGATGGAACTCTTCGGTTCAATCGATAAGGCATAATAAAAATTTTAAAGAGGGACGGTTTTCGTCCCTCTTAATTTTTTGAAATAAAAGCTGTAACGGAGGTATACAAAATGCGTATTCTTGTGACAGGTGGTACAACTTTTGTGAGCAGGTATGTCGCCCAGTATTTTGTAAAGCGTGGTGACGAGGTTTTTGTCATTAACCGAAACACTAGAGAACAGGTGAAAGGAGTTCATCTGATAAAGTGCGATAGAGCTGATTTAGGGGACAAACTTAAGAACGTGAAATTCGATGCGGTGCTTGATATTTGCACCTATAATCAAGAACAACTTGAGTATATTCTTGATGCTCTAAATGAATTCGATGACTATATTTTTATTAGTTCAAGTGCTGTATATCCTGAAACAAATAAACAGCCTTTCACAGAAGATCAACAGTGTGGGAATAATTCCGTCTGGGGTGAGTATGGTATTAATAAGCTTAATGCCGAAAGACTTTTGCAAAGCCGTGTCGAAAATGCGTATATCTTACGTCCGCCGTATTTTTACGGGATTTATGAGAATTTGTACAGAGAGGCTTTTGCGTTTGATTGTGCTGAAGAAGACCGCCCTTTTTATATTCCAAGTGATGGCGACATGAAAATGCAGTTTTTTAATGTTAAAGATTTGTGCAGATTCATTGAGGTGTTACTAATCAAACACCCAAAAGACAAAATTTTCAACGTAGGTAATAAAGACTCTGTTTCAATAAAAGAATGGGTATCACTGTGCTACAAAGCAGTGGAAAAAGAGGCTGAATTTATAAGTGTGGATAGTTCTGTTAATCAGCGCGATTATTTCCCGTTTTACAACTACGAATATGAGCTTGATGTTTCTAAGCAGGAAGCCTTGATGAATGATACTATACCGCTTTTTGAGGGACTTAAAGAAGAGTACGAATGGTATAAAAATAACAAAGACAGTATTTATAATCGCAAACCGTACATCGAGTTTATTGATAATAATTTGAAATGAGTATTTTCTTTTAGTTTAGTATTCAGCGTCCGTGTTTTTTGCACGGGCGAATTTTTGTGTAAGAATTAAACAGAAAAAGAGCGTTCGTGTGTTGAACGCTCTTTTCATACAAAGAAAATTATAACATTTAGATAAATGGTTTTTGATGGTCATTATGTCGTCCGCCCATACCACCCATACCGCCACCATTTGAGGTAACGATACTGTTTAGTGTAAAGGTAGTTTGTATTGTACCTGATGAGTAGCTAGTTCCGTTGTAAAGACCGTCTGTGCAGGAGTCGCTGCAGTTACCGCCTGTAGATACAGAATAGGTTTCACCGCTTTTTAACTTGTCAGAACAAACAACTATATTTGAATACGATTTAGATGGGGAGTAGGTAATAAGCGGTGTGTTATTACTATCTAAAATGGAGAACAGTGTGCCACCCGATAAGTTTGAGAGATTTGCCATAATGCAGTATTGAGTAGATGTATGACTCACCGCTTGAGCCATACCCGACGTACCGCAGGCTATCAATAGTCCTCCGTTACAGGTAAATGTACTCGTGTAATCGAGCGCACCGTTTCCGCTACTTTCAGGTCCATCAACAAGCACTGTACCACCACTCATTTCAATAGTGCCGTTAGAGTCAACACCATCACCCTCACTGTCGATATAGATATGACCACCTGTTATTTTGATTATAGCGTCCATATCACTAGCAAACGGGTCTTCTCGTCCACCAGTAAAAGCAGAGGCATCATTACCGCCTGCGCTGTTTAGTCCATCGTCTGATGAGACAATGTGTATATTTCCGTCTGATATGTTAATTTGTTGTCCTTCGAGTCCCTCATAACAGCTATCAATTTGAATATTGCCACCATTTATTGTGAGCGTGCTGTCTGCGTGAAAGGCATCATCGCCTGCATTAATTTTGAATGTACCGCTCTCTACGGTCAGATTGCTTTTACAGTTGAATGCATCAGTGTTGCATTCAATATTAAAGTTTCCCCCCGACAATACCATATCGCCAAGACCATCTTCGTCGTTGGTTGTTTTTATCGCGGAATTTTCAGCGGTTACGGTAATATCCGAGTCTTTAATAGTGAGACTGTCTCTGCCTTTGATACCATCATCGATTGTGTCAAGGATGACATTAGCTGATGTGAGCATAACTTCGTCTTTGCCTTTGATACCGCTTGAGTAGTTGGCATCAATATCGAGTGTGCCACTTCCACTGATAATAAGGTCAGCCTTTGAAAAAATTGTAGCATCAGGCTCGCCGTCGGTATCATCAGCATCAAATTCGTAGTTGCTTGTATCGGCCAAAATGTTTTTTGTGTTGTTGTAAGGTACAATATACGCTTTTTCGGCTTTTTTTATGTGTATGGCACAGCCGCTTTGGTTAGTGATATTGACACCGTTTAAAACTAACACAACTGTGTCTGTGTCCTGAGTCTTAACTTTTATTTGACCGTTTGAGGTGTTGCCTTCGATGAGATAAACCCCGGAATTTTCAATAGTAACAAAAGCGTCGTCAACTTTAGCACAGTTGTTTTCAGCTTGCGCTTTAGTGTCGCTGAGGGTGATCCTGTTAGCTAAGCTTATGTCTATAGAGCTTTCGATGTTGTTTTCATCTATTTCGACGTTCGTGTTTACAGTAGTCTTTTTTGCTGTATCTGCAGTTGCTGTTGTGTCAGTTTTACTGCACGAGCATAAAACGCAGCTGATAAGTAAAACACAACATAATAGTGCTGTTAATCTATATCCTATCTTCATCATATTACCTTCTTTTAAAAATAAGCTGTATCATCGCTGATGCGAGAACAGATTACAGGGAGATTTCCATTTTTATAGCGTATGGAGTCTATAAGTTCTTTTTCACTTACATTTTTCTTTAACACAATATGGTATTTAAGCTCGTAGAGGGTTCCCATCTGTGTTGTTTTTATCCTATATAGCTCGTGATGTTTTGTGAATTTTAAGAAATCTTCGTCGAATATCCCCTCGTAATCGAGGTTTTCGGGAATAGTTATTCTAAGCTCCTTGTAATTACTTTTCCCAAATGGTGTTGAAAACATTACAAGCCACACAGCGCAGATTATTACGCTAGCAAAAATCGCAAAGGTAACATAGCCCGTTCCTGTTGCAAGTCCAATAGCCATCGATAACATAACAGCCAGAATTTCTCTTGAGTTACCTGGCTGGGAACGAAAGCGAACGAGGCTGAATACACCGAGTACTGCGATACCCGTACCCAAATTTCCGTTAACCATCATAATCAGTAATCCTACGATAGACGGTAAAAGAGAAAGTGTTACAGCAAAATTCTTAGAGCAAGAGCTTTTATAACCGTAAACTATTGATACTGCTACACCAAGCACAAGTGCTGTGCCTATACAGATCAAAGCCTGAACTACGGTTACGTTTGTTGATGTTAATACGCTTTGAAACATAATTATATACCTCCAATGATATGTTGTTTGTGTATATTTCCGTATTTAGAAAAGCTACCTGGATAAATTTTCTCCTGTGTGAGAATATTGCTCAAAAATAACGGAATAGAACCTAATGCCTTGATTTCCATAATATATGTATCGCTTTTGAGTAGCGGTAAATCAGCCTCGTCTTCACATAGATTCAAGTTAGTGTATCTGCTTTTTATGTCGTGATCAAACGTTATCCTGAGATTTTCATCAGTGTTTGAAAAATAGGCTTCTCTGAGATAGCTTATATGTACTTTTGGTTGGAGTTTGTAGTGCTTTAGCATGTAGTTTATTTCGTTTAGAGTGTGAGGGTCTTTTTTGTATGTAAGGGTACCTGTTTTTAAAAAATCGAGGACATCTTTGTACTTAAGGCAGATTCTCCTTTTGTATACTACCTTTTTATACTTCTTTTTTATTTCAAGAAAAACTTCTGTATCGTCTTTAGGTTCTTTGTAGCTGCGAAGCCTTAGTTTTTCTTTGTATACAGGTTTTTGAATGGACGTGTTGATAAGTTCGTTTGAATCGTTATCAAAGTAAATGTTGAATATTCTGGTGCTACCGTGTTCGTCTAAATGAAAATGTTCCTTGATTCTTTTTGTAACCCCGATAAATTGCTCGTGATTTAGAATATACTTTTTTTCAATACGTCTGAATGTGTATATATTAGACACGCAAACACCTCCACGATAAAATTGTAGCCCCAAAATGTGAAGATAAGTTGAAGTGAATGTGAAAATTAGGAGAAAAACAGGCTGAAATGTGAACAGATTTATAATTTTTTGCACTTTACTTGAAAAACTCACATCATAGTGTAAAATACTAAGCATAGATAAAAA
Organism: Ruminococcus sp.; assembly: GCA_017464765.1. Lineage (GTDB taxonomy): Bacteria > Bacillota > Clostridia > Oscillospirales > Acutalibacteraceae > Ruminococcoides. Next base: position 17,683 of record JAFTYK010000031.1, on the reverse strand, counting down.
ACGAAAGGGCGAATACTGTGAAGATATATGAAAGCGTAATGGACACTATCGGCAACACCCCTTTGGTGAGATTTTCACGCTACAAAAAGGAAACAGGACTCTTAAAGGGGGAGCTTTTGTGTAAGCTTGAGTGTTTCAATCCGGGTGGTAGCGCAAAGGATAGAGTAGCTCTCTCAATGATAAAAGATGCCGAAGGAAAAGGAATTTTGAAAGCAGGCAGTACCATTATTGAGCCTACATCCGGTAACACAGGAATAGGCTTAGCGTCTGTTGCTGTTCAAAGAGGCTACAAGGTGATTTTAACTATGCCTGAAACTATGAGCGTTGAAAGAAGAATGTTACTTTCAGCTTATGGCGCAGAGATAGTGTTGACCGAAGGTAGTAAAGGTATGGACGGCGCAGTAAAAAAGGCTCACGAGATTAAAGAAAACACCGAAAATGCCGTTATTTTAGGTCAGTTTGAAAATATTGCCAATCCTTTAGCACACTATGAAACTACAGGTCCCGAGCTGTACTCTCAGACAAACGGTGAAATTGATGCTTTTGTTGCAACTGTCGGTACGGGCGGAACGCTTTCAGGTGTCGGAAAATATTTGAAAGAGAAAAACAATACTATTAAGGTAATAGCTGTTGAGCCTGCTGCTTCTCCGCTTTTATCAAAAGGAGAAGCAGGTCCTCACAAAATTCAGGGAATAGGCGCAAACTTTGTGCCTGATACCTTAGACACCGAAATTTATGATGAAATTATCACCGTTACAAACGAAGAGGCTTTTGAAACTGCAAAGCTTATCGCTAAAACAGAAGGAATACTCGTCGGCATTTCGTCAGGAGCAGCTTTGTGCGCTGCTACTAAGTATTTGAAAAAGTCTAATAGTGACATAAATGTTGCGGTAGTTCTCACTGACACAGGCGAGAGATATCTCTCAAGCGGTGTATTTGACTAAAATGCTAAAAAAAGGTATAATATAGCTCTATATTAAAATTAAGTATTTAGGAGGTACGCATGGCGCACCATTTTCCCGAAGCAAAAATAAAGGAGTTAGCTCAGGTTTGCGAGGCTAACGGAAGTATTGATAAAGAACTATACACAAAATTCGATGTAAAAAGAGGACTGCGTGACCTAAACGGTGCAGGAGTGCTTACAGGTCTTACTGATATCTGTGAAATCCGTCAGAATAAAATCGTTGACGGAAAAGCAGTTCCTACTGATGGTAAGCTTTTCTATCGCGGTATAAATGTCGAGGATATCATACAAGGTTGTATCAAAGACGGCCGCTTTGGCTTTGAGGAGACTATTTATCTTCTTTTGTTCTCAAAGCTTCCTAATGAGCAGGAATACAAGGATTTCGTGAAACTCTTGTCTGATTGCAGAGTTTTGCCGAAGCATTTTGTTCGTGACGTAATTATGAAAGCTTCTAGTAAGGATATGATGAACTCGCTCGCTCGATCAGTGCTTACTTTAGCATCTTATGATAACAACGCGATGGATACTTCTATAGAAAACGTACTCAAACAGTGTTTGCAGATTATTTCTGTATTCCCTTTACTTTCAGTATACAGCTATCACGCTTACAATCACTACAACAAAGGCGAAAGCTTTTATATCCATAATCCTGACAAGAATATCTCTACTGCAGAGCTTATCCTAAAAACTCTTCGACCTGACCAGCAGTATACTCAGCTCGAAGCTCAGGTACTCGATCTTTCGCTTATCTTACACGCTGAGCATGGTGGCGGTAATAACTCTACCTTTACAACCTGTGTTGTTACAAGCTCCGGTACTGATACATACTCAGCTATCGCGGCGGCACTATGTTCCTTAAAGGGACCTAAGCACGGCGGCGCTAATAAAAAAGTTATGGGTATGATGAAGGACATCAAGAAAAACGTTAAAGACTGGAAAGATGACGACGAAATCAGAGCATATCTCGAGAAAATCGTTGATAAACAGGCGTATGACAACGCAGGTCTTATCTATGGTATCGGCCACGCTGTTTACTCTATCTCTGATCCGCGTGCAAGAGTTTTCAAGGGCTTTGTTGAACAGCTCGCGCGTGAAAAGGGCAAGATGAAGGAATACGGACTTTACGAGAGAATCGAAAAGCTAGCACCTGAAGTTATCGCTCAGAAACGTAAAATGTACAAAGGCGTTTCTGCTAACGTTGACTTTTATTCAGGCTTTGTGTACAAGATTTTAGGTTTACCGCCTGAGCTTTACACTCCGATTTTCGCAGTGGCTCGTATTGCAGGTTGGAGCGCTCATAGACTAGAGGAGCTTATGAATGTAAATAAGATTATCCGTCCTGCCTATATGAGTATTAGTGAAGAAAAACCATATACAGATATGAATGACAGATAAATTATTAAGCCACAGCATTTTCCTTGCTGTGGCTTTTAAAAAGGATTATTATGAAAAAGTTTTTTTCTAACAAGTATATATGTGCGCTATGTGCGGTGTTCTGTACCCTTTTGTGGGGAACAGCTTATCCACTGATAAAACTCGGATATTCTGATATGAATATCGTTAGTATTCCCGATAAACTTCTTTTTGCGGGACTGAGGTTTTTTATCGCAGGAATAATGGTGTTTATTGTGTGCGCTTTTGTGAAAAAGAATATTTTTGCCATTGAAAAAGAGCGCGTGCCGAAAATACTGATTTACTCGCTATTGCTCACTATTTTGCAGTATGTGTTTAATTATATCGGAGTCGGAAACGCTTCAGCAACAAAAACCTCGGTGCTGTCGTCATGTTCAGCTTTCTTTGGGGTGCTACTTGCTCCGTTGTTTTTTAAAAATGAAAAACTAAACGGCAGAAAAATAGTAGGTTGTCTGGTGGGAGCGTCAGGTATAATTATTGTTAATTTAGGCTTTTTTGAGGGTTCGTTCAGTCTTGTTGGAGAAGGGTTTATTTTGCTTGCAACTATTTGCAGCTCAACAGGTAGTCTTTACGGAAAAATTGCATCGAAAGGCAAGATTTTTGAGGTTACCGCGTGGCAGCTCTTCATTGGCGGTATTATTCTTTGCATAGTAGCGCTGCCGTTTTCGGCTTCTATAACGTTTACGATAAGTGGAGCTTTTGTTCTTTTTTTCTTAGCGTTTGTATCCGCTTGCGCTTTTTCAATCTGGACAGCTTTGCTAGTTTATAATGATGCAGGAAATATTATGATATATAACCTGCTTATCCCTGTATTTGGTACAATATGGTCATACATTATTTTGGGAGAAAAAGAGATTTTTAATCCGCTTTATATTGTCAGTCTTATTCTTATATGTATCGGTATTGTTTTAGTAAATATGAGGGATAAAAGAAAAATTAAGATTTAACCTAAATTTTGTTTTACATTCTGTAATTATGTGGTAGAATGAAATAAATAGTAATCAACGCGGAAAACTATACTAAGAGGTGATTTTCTTGAGAATGACAAAAATCGTTTGTACGATGGGTCCTGCATGTGATGATGTGAAAATACTGACAAAAATGATAAATGCCGGTATGAACGTTGCACGTTTTAATATGTCACACGGAACTTACGATGAGCAGAAAGCTCGTTTTGATAGAGTGAAAGAGGCTGTAGAAAAGTCAGGTAGGAACGTTGCTATGCTCCTTGATACAAAAGGTCCTGAGATTCGCATCGGTACTTTTCCTGATAACAGTGTTAATGTAGAGGAAGGTCAGGAATTTCGCCTTTATTCAAAGATGGGAGTGGGAGATGAAAACGGTGTTTCGCTTTCATATCCTAAGCTTGTTGATGTTTTCAAAAGGGATAAGAGCAGTATCGGCAGACAGATTCTTTTTGATGATGGCAAGATTATTGCTGAGGTAGTTGCTACTGAGAGTGACGCTATCGTGTGTAAAATTTTAAACAGCGGTAAGCTTTCTAATCGAAAGAGTATCAACATACCGGGATACGATATCCACATGCCGTATATCAGTGCATCTGACAGAGCGGACATTGAGTTCGGTTTGCAACAGGGCGTTAACGTGGTGGCTGCTTCGTTTGTAAGAACGGCTGACGATGTACTTAAGATGAGAGACTTTATCGACAGTCTTGGTTATGAGGACGTTGAAATTGTCGCTAAAATTGAGAACCAAAGCGGTGTTAATGACATCGATAGAATCATCGCTGTTTCTGATGGTATTATGATAGCTAGAGGCGATATGGGCGTTGAAATTCCGTTTATCAAGCTTCCGCAGATTCAGAAAATGATTATCCGCAAATGTGTTATCGCAGGTAAGTATGTTATCACAGCGACCCAGATGCTCGAGAGTATGACTACTAATATCCGACCGACCCGTGCTGAGATTTCTGACGTTGCGAACGCTGTGTATGACGGCACAAGCGCTGTTATGCTGTCAGGTGAGTCCGCAGCAGGTTTGTATCCTGTGGAATCCGTCAAAGCTCTTGCTGATATATGCGCTCAGGCTGAAACTAACCACGATTTGATGGATTTGAAGAACGTTATCGGCAAGTTCACTATCGGAGCTAATTTCAGGGATAATATCTGCTATTCTGCTAAGCACACCGCTCAGAACGTTGGTGCAAAGGCGATTATCGCTGAAAGCCAGACAGGTGCAGTAGCTAGAGCTATGGCCCATTGGCGTCCTGAATGTCCGATTATTGCTGTTGTTACAAGTGAAGCTGTATGTAAAAAGCTGAGTTTCAACTGGGGTATTACAGCGGTTTTAGGCGAGGAGTGTCAGACAGCCGACGCAATAAACGATCAGGCTATAGCAAAGGCTCTTGAGACAGGTATAGTCAAGAAGGGTGACACTGTTATTGTAATCAGCTCAAACAAAGTTGTGCCTACAGGCGGAACAGATACATTGAATATCAGAATTGTATAATGCAAAAGCCCGAAAGTTTTATAATTTTCGGGCTTTAGTAATATAAATGGCAAATATCCTAATTTTAAGAGTAAAGGGTGATTTTGTGTTAAAAAGAAGCTTATCTGTAGTATTAGCAGTTGTATTGCTACTTTCTACTCTTTCGTTTGTTGCAAACGCAACACAAACAAACGAGGTTCTTACACCTGGGGATTACGGACTTAGGACTATAGAACGCGAGATTGAAAATAACCTTCCTGTTTACTATGATGAAAACGGCGATGAAGTGGATATTACGCAATATAATCGTAGGCTTAGAACCTATTTTGTACTTCCTGAAAGCTATGATTTAAGAGATGAAAACAGATCTACTCCTGTAAGAAATCAGGGTAGTCAGGGGTTGTGTTGGGATTTTGCTGCGACGGCTTCTATTGAGTCAAATATCCTTACAAATTCGGAATTGCGCTCAAATCTTCCTGAAAATGCACACGATATTTTGGATTTATCTGAAGCAGGCAACTCATGGTATTTGTATACTAACATAGATGATGAGAACTCCGTGCTTTACAACAGCTTTATGCAGAGTTCAGGAAAAGGCGAAGGTGGCGGATTTGCAGACGATGTCGCTATGGGATTCAGCAGTGGCTATGGAGTATATCCTGAGGAATTATTGCCTTATGAAGATTGGAACAAAGGCTATACTGAAAGCCTGAGATTTTACTCTGATTACAGATTCAGAGATTTCAATACTTTTTCTGATGATATTGAGTTGACTAAGCAAAGAATAATTGAGAACGGTGCTGTTACTGTAAGTTACACCAGCTATAGCTCGAATTATAACTTAGTTGATGGGATACAGGCATACTACGATAACGGACAATCAATAGAATATAATCCTGATGATATGGGACATGTGGTTACGGTTATTGGTTGGGATGATAATTTCAGTAGGGAGTATTTCCATGAAGAAATGCGACCTAAAAATGATGGCGCATGGCTTTGTAAAAATAGCTGGGGTGAAGAGTCCGGTTGTTCAGTTGACGGTTATGAGGGTTGCTTCTGGATGTCATATGAAACATACATACAATATTTCTCTCAGTTTGAAGTTCAAGGTGTAGACAACTTCGATAATATTTATCAGAATCAGGTTGTATCAAATATAGTGATTGAGGGTTCAACCTCAGTAGCTAACGTGTTTACGGCGACATCAGACGAAGTCCTTGAGCAGATTTGTTTTTCGAATGTAGGGTATTCTGACTTTACCGTTGATGTGTATAAGCTTAACAAAGGATACTCGTCACCTATGGACGGAGAGAGTATTTTGAGTTTTGAGTCAAGTGTATCTATGACCGGTACACACTGTATTGATTGTCCAAAGAAAGTAAACCTTTCAGCAGGTGATATCTTTTCTGTTGTAATAACAGATGAAAACGGTTTGTTTGTGAACTGTGACTATGAGTCTGATAGTGCTAAGAGAAACCTAAGTTACATAACCGATGAAAATGGTGATTGGATAGACGTTTGTGATGTTAAATATATAGGCTATGCTGCGATAAAAGCCTATACTTCGAATGCAAACGGTGAAGTTCATAAGGATAAGCTTACAAAGAGCATCGAAAAAGCAGAAAGCTTTGAATATAGCGAAGAGGTATCACAAAATCTTATAGATGAGTTAAGCTCTCAGCTTGAAAAAGCTAAGGCTGTTTTAGCCGATGATAATGCCACACAGAACGTTGTTGATAATACAACTTGTTTACTTAACAATAGTGTAGAAAAAATCTCGGAGTATTATTTTGAAATAAATAGCTTAGATGATTTTATGACTTTCTACAACGGTTCGCTCAACGGAGAGCCTGTTTCGGCTAATTGTGTTACTCTTAATACAGACCTCGATTTAAGCTCTATTGAAGATTTTAAACCTATGTACTCAAAAAGTTTCTTTAGCGGTGTTTTTGATGGAAACAATCACACAATCAGTGGTTTGAATATAAACGATAGCGGAAATAAAACGGGTCTTTTCTACGAACTTTCAGGTGCAACAATCAAAAATATCACATTCTCAAATTGTAATGTTACAGGTAACGGGTTTGTGGGTTTATTAGCAGCAGAATCTTACAATTCCTCCTTGATAAATTGTAATATAATTGATTCCAAGATTATTAGTATCAATGATGGTGCAGGTGGATTTGTCAGCTATGCAGAAGAATCGGTGTTTGATGGTTGTAGCATACAGGATAGTGAAGTGCAAGGTAGGTTTAATGCTGGTGTATTTATGACGTATTTTGTTGAAACAACAAATTGCGTCAGCAAAGATGTTACTCTTATATCCACCAGTATGGTCACCGATGCGGATAATACCATGATAGTTGTAATGTCTGAAGATACGCTTGTTCCTATCGTGAGATTGATTGATGATAAATGCATCATTGAAGAATTCATGGGAAATATTAAGAGCCTTACAGTAGAAGATTTATCGATAGATGTTGTAGAAAATAATGATAGCTATGAGTTTTCTGTTGAAAAAGGAAAAGAGTATTATGTACAAGTTGAGTTTGAAGAATCAGAGGTTGTGGAATTTGCATATACCCCTAATATTATCTCACGAGAAATTGAGCTTGTCGGATATTATGGTGACAATAGCGATGTAAGATTTCCTGATGAAATCGGCTCAATACCTGTTACTTCAATCAGTGATGAGTTTGAGTTTTATTCAGTAAGTCCAACAAGCTTGACGTTCGAGGGTGGACTAAAAGAGATTAATTGTAAGGCTCTAAACGGTTTTGATAGTCTTGAAACTGTTGTGTTCGAGGAAGGAATTGAGGTTATTGGTTCTGAAGTGTTCACTTACTGTCCGTTGCTTAAGTCTATTAGTTTGCCTGATAGTCTGACAGAAATCGGGTTTGCGGCGTTTGGATATTGTACAGCCCTTGAAAAAGTTGATTTTAATGAAAATCTGAAAACTATTGATGATAATGCATTTGCTAGCTGTTATAAGCTTAAGAATATCGTTTTCCCTTCGACTCTTGAAACAATTGGTGTTGCTGCTTTTTCAGGTTGTGGAGCTACTTGTGTTGTTTTCGGCGAAAATATTCAAAGTGTCGGATACGTAAGTTTAGGACACACAACAAGATATGGTGTTCATTATGAGAGCGTAACTGTCCCTGACTTTACGGTGTATGGTTACGTAGGAACCGATGCAGAGCGTTATGCCGAAGCTAACGATTTTAGATTTGTAGATATAAGCGATGGAATACCTGAGATTGTTGACAATGGTTTCGATTATAATGTATTCCAGAAGGGTGATGTTGATCTTGATGGTGAAATCACTATTTTTGATGCGACTTTAATACAGAAATGGCTTGTAGATAAGGCTGAGCTTAATCAGGTGCAGCAGTACAACGCTATGGTTCTAATTGGAGTTGATGAGATTACAATAATGGGTGCTACACAGATTCAAAAATACGTTGCGAAACTGATTAGTGATTTTTATGGCGGAGCTGCAGGCTGATATAGTATTAAATACAGCGAATAAAAAAGGGACAACCAAACGGTTGTCCCTTAAATTATGCCTTATTAAGATTAGTGACGGTTGTTGTGGTGTCTATTTCCACCGCGTCTGTCATTATTTCTTCTTCTAGGTCTGTCTTCACTCAGGTCGTTTTCAGGTGTAAGACCGTCAACCTCGATGAGAACATCTCTACGAGAAAGGTTGAGTCTGCCCTTATCGTCGATTTCGAGTACCTTAACACGGATAACGTCGCCTACGTTTACAACGTCAGTAACGTTTTCTGTACGCTTAACATCGAGCTGTGAAACGTGAACAAGACCTTCCTTGCCAGGAGCGATTTCAACGAAAGCACCGAAATCCATTGTTCTTGTTACCTTACCTAAGAAGATAGCACCAGGCTCTGGATCTGTAGCGATAGTTTTAACGATTTCTAAAGCGCGGCTGCATTTTTCAGCGTCGATACCAGATACGAATACCTGACCGAATTCGCCGTCTTCTTCGATGTCGATTTTAACTTCGCACTCAGCCTGGATTTCCTTGATTACCTTACCGCCCTTGCCGATAACTTCAGCAATCTTGTCGGCAGGGATTGTAGTTGTGAGCATCTTAGGAGCGTATTTTGAAAGCTCAGCGCGTGGCTCAGGAATAGCCTTGAGCATAATATCGTCTAAGATGTAGTTTCTAGCCTTGTGAGTTTTCTCTAAAGCTTCCTTAACCATCTCTGGGAGAAGACCTGTAATCTTAAGGTCCATCTGGATAGCTGTGATACCATCGTGTGTACCTGCTACCTTGAAGTCCATATCGCCGAAGAAATCTTCTAAGCCCTGAATGTCAACCATGGTCATCCAACGCTCACCCTCTGTGATAAGACCACAGGAGATACCGGCAACAGGCGCTTTGATTGGAACACCTGCGTCCATAAGAGCGAGTGTAGAACCACAAACTGAACCCTGTGAAGTTGAACCATTTGAAGAAACAACTTCTGAAACAAGTCTGATAGCGTATGGGAATTCCTCAACTGATGGGATAACAGGAACGAGCGCTCTTTCAGCAAGTGCGCCGTGACCGATTTCTCTACGTCCCGGACCACGAGATGGTCTTGTCTCACCAACTGAGTAGCTTGGGAAGTTGTAGTGGTGCATATATCTCTTTGTTTCCTCGTCGTCGATACCGTCGAGTAACTGAGCATCAGAAACAGGACCTAATGTTGCGATAGTGAGTACCTGTGTCTGGCCACGAGTGAAAAGACCTGAACCATGAACACGTGGGAGAAGTGAAACTTCTGAAGCGAGTGGACGAATATCGTCCATGCCTCTGCCGTCAACACGTTTCTGCTCATCGAGTAACCATCTTCTGACGATGAACTTCTGTGTCTTGTAAAGACACTCATCGATTTTAGCTTCGCACTCTGGGTAAATCTCATCGAAATGCTCGTGAACCTTCTCGTAGATTGGCTTGAGTCTTTCGTCACGTACTGTCTTGTCGTCTGTGTCGAGTGCTACCTTGATTTCCTCTTCAGAGAAAGCCTTGATAGCTTCGAACATATCATGGTCAGGCTCATTTGATGGGTAAGAGAACTTTTCTTTACCGATTTCAGCCTGAATGCCTTCGATGAACTTGATGATGTGCTGGTTAGCTTCGTGACCTGCCATAATAGCGTTGTACATAACCTCGTCACTTACGCAGTTGGCGCCAGCTTCAATCATAGCGATTCTCTCAGATGTTGAAGCAACAGTAGTAGCCATATCTGACTTTGCTCTCTGCTCGGCGTTTGGATTGATAACGATTTCGCCGTCAACAAGACCAACAGAAACAGAAGAGATAGGACCATTCCATGGAATGTCAGAAATTGAAAGAGCGATAGATGTACCAACCATAGCAGCGATTTCAGGCATACAGTCAGGGTCAACGCTCATTACTGTACAAACAATAGAAACGTCGTTTCTCATATCCTTAGGGAAGAGTGGACGGATAGGTCTGTCAATAACACGGGAAACTAAAACAGCCTTGTCAGAAGGTCTGCCCTCACGCTTTAAGAAGCTTCCAGGAATCTTACCAACTGAGTAGAGCTTTTCCTCGAAGTCTACTGAAAGCGGGAAGAAGTCGATACCGTCTCTTGGTTTAGCTGCAGCAGTAGCAGCAACGTGAACAACAGTCTCGCCGTAGCGTACTAAACAAGCACCGTTAGCAAGCTGTGTCATTTTACCGGTCTCTACAACGAGCGGTCTGCCGGCAAATTCTGTTTCGAAAACTCTGAATTTGTCGAATGTCATCATTGAGTTTGCCATAATAAATCCTCCTATAAAAAATTAATATATTATAACAGGATTTTACACTGTATCGTTTAGCAATAAAACCAACAGACTTAAAATAGAATTGTACCAAAATCTGCTCGTTTTACCGCTAAATAACAAATGTAAAAATCCTGTTCAAAACGCAACATAGGGCAAACGGTGACCGTTTGCCCTAAGGGGTATGCTTACTTACGGATACCGAGTCTAGCAATGATAGAACGATATCTCTCGATGTCAACCTTGATGAGATAATCAAGGAGAGCTCGTCTCTGACCGATCATTTTGAACAAGCCACGACGTGAGTGATGGTCCTTCTTGTGAACCTTGAGGTGCTCAGTAAGGTCGTTGATTCTCTTTGTTAAAAGAGCAATCTGAACCTCAGGAGAACCTGTGTCGCCCTCGTGCATAGCGTATTCCTGCATGATAGCAATCTTTTCTTCTTTAAGCATGAATATACCACCTTTTAATAATATTACCGACTACCCAGAAAAGGGACGGTGATGTCCGTATAACGGCTTACTCCCAAATCCGAGAACGCGGCTGGAAACTATTTTATCACAAAAGAATAAAAAAGTAAAGAGCAAAAAGCTATATATAATGTAAAAATAATCAAATCTCAGGGTTTGCCATATTTGTGATTTTATCTAAAAACTCGGCTTTTTTTTCACTATCTAAAAGCCTGTAGGAAATCAGCAGACTTTGTTCATCACGTGTGAGTGAGTAAATGGGAGTAATCGATTCAAACTCGGTGTCGCTTAGGTTGAAATCTTCGTCCTCGCCGGGCAGAAGACAAGAAGCATCTACTCTGAAAATTTGCGCGAGCTTGACTATGGTACCAAGGTCCGGTTGAGAACGTCCCAGTTCATAGTAAGAGTATGTTGAGCGGTTGATGCCTAGAGTATCGGCAACCTGCTGTTGCGAAAGCTTGCAGTTGTTACGACAGTGTCGAAGCTTTATGCCGACAAGGGTAGCCTTGTTTTCATTCATAGCGCTCACATCCTCTCCTAAGTAGTTATCAAGCACATTATATTGTCTAAAAATTTCACTTTCAAGAAACCGTGACAATGTGTCACAATTATTTTATAAAAGGTCAAAAATCGCCTAAAAATGCTTGAAAAAGATACATTATGGGTATATAATCGAGAGGTAATATTTGCTGGAGTAGCTCAGTCGGTAGAGCAGCAGCTTCGTAATCTGCAGGTCGCGCGTTCGATTCGCGTCTTCAGCTCCATTTAGAGCAGGGCATTAAGAGTGTCCTGCTTTTTTTATTACAAAAAGCGACCTGCAGACGGGGCCCCCGAAGAGTGGTAACTCTTTGGGGAGAGGAGGAACAAACCGAAAGATGGAGAGTAAGCGAATAGCTTACTCGTAATCGAAAGGTTTTGTGACGACGATGTCGCGCGTTCGATTCGCGTCTTCAGCTCCATCGTCGTCGCAAACGTCTCTCGTTTGCGGCGATTTTTTTAAAATCACCGCTCAACTCGTTTTGTTGCTCCTCCTCTCCCCAAAATCATAGATTTCGGGGACCCCATCTTATTCGGATATTTATGTGTCCCGTTTTTTAACATAAAAAGCGACCTGCAGACGGGACCCCGACGAGTTGAAAAACTTGGTGGAGAGAGGAACAGCAAACCACGAGTTTTAGTGTGTATTTTTCTTGCTGAAATCTCTTTGCAAACATATCGTTTTGTGAACTTTGCCTATGACATTTTCTATCTCAAAATGTTATAATTTAACTGCAGTTTTGGGATAGGGGAGTAGAAGATGTTTGCGTTAAACGAGAGAGTAATTTACGGATCTGTTGGTGTGTGCGAAATTTCCGATATAGTTGAGAATGAACTAACGGGTGTTTTGCGTGAGTATTATGTGCTTAAACCTGTAGATACGGACAAATCTGTTATCTATGTCCCTACTGATAACGAAAAGCTGATATCGAGAATGAGAGAAGTTCCGTGTGCTAAAGAGCTTAAGAAAATACTCACTGATATTAAAGGTGAACAACTTTCATGGATTGAAAATAACCTCGAACGTAGCGAGTTTTTTCACTCAATCATAAATGATGGTGAGATTAAGCAGGTAGCTTTGCTTTTTGTGACATTGCATAAGCACCAAAACGAACTGTCTTTAAGAGGCAAACGTCTGCAGAAGACCGACGAGCGAATCTACAAGGATTGTTCAAAGTTATTATGCTCCGAATTCTCGTCGATATTAAAACTTGAACATAACGAAGTGCTTTCGCTTATTTTAGATAGTGTAGAGTAATATATAACTGCAAGGGTGGATATAGTCCACCCTTTTTAAATGGATACAATTGTTGGTATACTACAAATATTAATCACCTATACTCGAATTGCCAAGAACAATTGTAGGTGAAGAAATGAGAGAAATACTAGCAAAACGACTCAGAGAGTGTAGAAAATCTATGGGATATACCCAAATGCAAGTAGCTATTTATTGTGATATAACTGAAAAAGCTTATCAGAATTATGAATTAATGACACGTGAACCAAAAATCGAGATACTTGTACGTATCGCTGACCTATATAAGGTATCGCTGGATTACCTATGTGGTAGAACAGATGAAAAATGATTTAGGGGTGGATTAATCCACCCTTTTTGTTTTCTTTAGGTAGTACTAAAAAGTACTATAATATAAATATATATAATATTTATGCTAAAGTCAATAGTATCATTAAGTACTATTGGAGCAAACTTTATGTATTTTCGCAGATTGCGTGATTTGAGAGAAGATAACGATAAGAAACAAGTTGATATAGCTGACTACTTGCAGATTGCTCAGACTGTGTATTCTCGCTATGAAAGAGGTTTTCAGACAATACCCGTAGAGCATTTGATAAAGCTTGCGGATTTCTACAGCGTTACTACGGACTATATCCTGGGCAGAACAGACAAAAAGTAAGCATAAGAAAAAGGCACTCGTGAGAGTGCCTTTAGTTGTTTGTATAACGAAAACCAGGCGATAGTCGCGTGGTTCCAGAAAGGTTAACCGATAAAAAGAAATACAAATGATACAAGGGAAAGGCCCCCCTGTGCAAGGGGAGCTTATATTATCTTTCATTTTCTATATTATACGTTGAATCTGAACAGTACAACGTCGCCGTCTTTCATAACGTATTCTTTACCTTCAGATCGAACCAAGCCTTTTTCTTTTGCGGCAGCCATAGAGCCACATTCGATAAGGTCGTCAAAAGCGATGACCTCTGCACGGATAAAGCCACGCTCGAAATCGGTGTGGATTTTACCAGCAGCGCCTGGTGCTTTGGTACCCTTTTTGATAGTCCAAGCTCTGACTTCAGGCTTACCTGCGGTAAGGTAAGATATAAGACCTAAAAGTGAATAACACTCGTTGATGAGTCTGTCTAAGCCTGACTGTTCAAGTCCAAGCTCGGATAAGAAAAGTTCTTTTTCTTCCTTATCCATCTCAACAATCTGCTCCTCAAGTCCTGCACAGATAGGAAGAACAGCAGCATTTTCAGTAGCGGCAAGCTCTTTCACAGCCTTTAAGCGTTCGTTGTCGTCAATTCCTGATTCGAAATCGCTTTCGCTCATATTAGCGGCATAGATAACAGGCTTGTTAGTGAGAAGTGCAACCTCAGACAAAAGCTTTGCTTCGTCTTCATCACACTCAACAGAGCGAGCTGTTTTACCATTATCAAGTGCTTCAGCTACACGTTTGAAGAAATCAACCTCAGCCTGATACTTTTTATCGGCTTTTGTCATTTTCTGAGCTTTGTCGATTCTTCTTTGGATAAGCTCAACGTCAGAAAGGATAAGTTCAAGATTGATTGTATCAATATCACGGATAGGGTCAACTGAACCCTCGACGTGAATAATATCGTCGTTGTCAAAGCATCTTACAACGTGAACGATAGCGTCACATTCTCTGATATTTGAAAGGAACTTGTTGCCAAGACCTTCGCCTTTTGATGCGCCTTTAACAAGACCTGCGATGTCAACGAATTCTATAGTAGCAGGAGTATATTTGTCGGGGTCGTACATTTGAGCGAGCTTATCAAGACGCTTGTCAGGAACAGCAACAACGCCAACATTCGGTTCAATAGTACAGAAAGGATAATTCGCAGACTGTGCGCCTGCGTTTGTGATAGCATTAAAAAGTGTGCTTTTGCCGACATTCGGCAAGCCAACGATTCCAAGTTTCATTTTTTACTCCATTCTTTGAGGTGTTGCTCAAAAAAGATTTTTGTAGTATTATAATAAATTAGAGTATAACATAAATATTTTTGAAAATAAAGACATTTTTTAAGGGGATAGAAATGAGCAAATACGATATAGCGCTTTTTGACCTTGATGGCACTATTTCAGCTAGCGCCGAGGGAATAAAGTATTGTTTGATGAAAACTCTTGATAAGATGGGAAAACCACACCCTGATTTGTCCGATTATTCCAAGTATATTGGACCACCGCTTTTGTTCACATTCCAGAAGTTGTGCGGGTTAAATCCTGATGAAGCTCAGAAAGCTGTTGAAATTTACGTCAAGCTTTATGATGTCGATGGTCTAAGACAAAACAAGCTCTTCGATGGGATAAAAGAAGTGTTGTGTGCGTGTAAAGAAAACGGCATAAAGCTCGCTGTTTGTTCGTCTAAACACGAGGCGATTGCGACTGAGGTTGTGAAAATGCTCGGTGTCTATGAGTGCTTTGATAAGGTTTGCGGCTCTACTATTGACGGCTCGAGAAAAGAAAAGGAAGACCTTATCCCGTATGCTTTAGGTTGTCTCAAAGCGAAGGGTGATGAGAAAGTTGTAATGATAGGTGACACAAAATTTGATGCTAAGGGTGCTGTGCATTGTAAGGTGGATTTTATTGGTGTAACCTACGGCTACGGAAAACTTACTGATATGATAGATGCAGGGGGCAAGGTTTTTGCCGATACTCCACAGAATCTACACAATTTATTGATTTAATTAATTTACGGCATACTTCCTGTTTTACATTCATATATTAGGACAGGTTATATGTTTTGAGGTGTATTATGTTTGCATTAACAGTAAATACAAAGTTGAAAAGTAAAAAGGCGAAGTTTTTAGTGCTTGCAATAGCGTGTGTGCTAGTTCTGTTTATAGCTTTTATTTGTGTATCATCTTTTGTGTATACACCGCCGAAAAGTATAGAGGTAGAAGGAAAAGGCAAGTACACTACTGTAGTAAAAACTGATGAGGACGCACAGGAATTTGTCGAGCAGTTTTCCTATGAGGTTGAAGAGCTTTACAGTCTTCAGGAAATGTATGTGCCGATTGAGTTTAACGAAATTTATGCAAAGTACAATGAAGTTCAGAAAACTCAAGGGCTTGATTTAGAGCCGTACAAAGGTGAAAAGTGCAAGCTATACATATATAAGTTGAAAGACTATGAGGTTGATAACGCACAGGCGTATATGTCAGTGCTGGTTTTAGAAGACAGGGTCATAGGCGGACATATCTCAACTATGATTGAGGGCTGTGAGAGCCATACCTTTTTCGGTGAATGATATGGAAAGACTTGACAAGGTGATTTCCACCCAGACGAGCTACTCGCGAAAAGATATAAAACGAATGGCTAGGTCAGGCGAGATACTTTTAAATGGTGAAATCTGTAAAAACAGCGATGTAAAAGTCGATCCTCAAAAAGACGAGATAACTGTATGCGGTGAAAAAATCGGCTACAAAAAGCATGTTTACTATATGATGAATAAACCTAAAGGCGTGCTTTCGGCAAGTAATGACAGAAATGCCACTACCGTTGTTGATATACTACCCGAAAAGTTTAAAAGAAAAACTCTTTTTCCTGCGGGAAGACTTGACAAAGATACAACAGGATTGTTGATTATCACAGATGACGGCGATTTTGCTCACAGAATGCTCTCACCTAACAAAAGGGTGTACAAGCATTACATAGCGACCCTTGATAAACCGCTTAACGATACAGTTAAGGAGAAATTCGAGAACGGAATAGTTCTTGCCGATGGCACAAAGTGCCTTAAAGCGTATTTTGAAAAGCTTTCTGACAATAAAGCCTTGGTTAAGATTTGTGAGGGTAAGTTCCATCAGGTGAAGAAGATGTTTCTTGCGTGTTCTTACACTGTTGTGGAGCTTGAAAGGGTGAGGATTGGTTCGCTTAAGCTCGACCCTGATTTGGAAAGGGCGCAGGTGCGCGAACTGACAGAAAGTGAGATAATACAAATATTTGATGAAAAAACTGACTAATTTTTACATAGTAATCTCTGTTTATGGATATATTATATAAAAAATTGGTCAAATATTTAGTGAAAAAATAGGTGGTATTGTGAAATGATTTGTGCTACAATACTACTTGGATATAGGTAGTCGTGTATCCGCACGCTATTATTGGAGGTTATTATATGGCAAAGGTATCATTACAACACATTTACAAAATTTATGATGGCGGTGTAACCGCAGTTACAGACTTCAACCTTGAGATTGAGGATAAGGAATTTATCATTCTCGTTGGACCTTCAGGTTGTGGTAAATCTACTACACTTAGAATGATCGCTGGTCTTGAGGATATTTCTAAGGGCGAACTCTACATTGGCGATATGCTTGCTAATGACGTTGCTCCTAAGGACAGAGATATTGCGATGGTTTTCCAGAACTACGCTCTCTATCCACATATGACAGTATATGATAACATGGCATTTGGTCTTAAGCTCAGAAAGATGCCTAAGGAAGAAATCGCTAGAAGAGTAGGCGAAGCTGCTAGAATTCTTGGTATCGAAGAGTACCTCGACAGAAAGCCAAAGGCTCTTTCCGGTGGTCAGAGACAGCGTGTAGCGCTCGGTCGTGCTATCGTTAGAGATCCTAAGGTATTCTTACTTGACGAGCCTCTCTCAAACCTTGATGCAAAGCTCAGAGCTAACATGAGAACTGAGATTTCTAAGCTTTATCAGAGACTCGGTACAACATTTATCTACGTAACTCATGACCAGACAGAGGCTATGACAATGGGTACAAGAATCGTTGTTATGAAGGACGGCTTCATTCAGCAGGTTGATACTCCACAGCACCTCTACGATATGCC
>JAFTYK010000030.1 GCA_017464765.1 Ruminococcus sp. | reverse complement strand
AGCGTGATAAAACCGTCGCAACCAAAGATGACGGCCGTGGGAGATCCTCACGGTGGTGAAATTCCAATGGAGCTATATGCATAGCCGTCTGGTGTGTTCCCGGTTAGGGGATATTGAGAATAAATACTAACATAAAAGGCGGTTTCTGTTTTTATAACTGTGATGTTAATTAATATATATAAATTGCATTGTTGTTGAAAATAGAGACCGCCTTAAAGCTAATAGGGAATAGGAAATAAAATAGTTGTATGATAGATGCTTTGTATTCAAATGGGGAAATGATTATATTTTAGAATTGTCTTTTTAAGTAAAAGAGAGAGGATATATATGAACAAGACAACAGAAAAATCAAAAATCAGATCCGTTAAATTTGAATATGTAGGAACAGATGAACAGCTTGTCATGTTTTTAAAATGCATTATAAGAGATTACATAACAGGCAACCGAGCGACTGCCGATTTACAATAAATCTATATCGAGAAAAACTTGATTTAAATCTGGATATTGTAAAACTCTTGTGATATGTTTGTGTTGCACTGAGGTGGTGTGACATCAGATTGAAAAATAATATTAAGGAGAATTTATATGGCTAAAGAGCTTATGCGTTCAGAAAGAGTTTTGCGTGTTTGGTTGTATTATCGATTATCACGAGATGAAGATGTGGAACTCAATTCGCTTAACAATCAGCGTGGCATCATAGTAGATTATGCTAACAGCAAAGGCTACGAGATAGTAGGAGAATCCTTTGATGATAACGTGAGCGGTATGCACTTTAACAGAGAAGGTATTAATCAATTGCGTAACGCAGTAGATAATAAACTTATCGATGCAGTGATAGTTAAAGACCTATCTCGTCTTGGCAGGCACAGAACTCAGACTGCAGTGTTCATTGATTACCTTCGACAGCATAAAGTAAAGGTGTTGTCAGTAACAGAAAACATAGATACAAGTGATGAGAACGATGACTTGCTTGTTGGTTTCAAAGGTATTATAAACGACCTGTATGCGAAAGATATCTCTAAGAAGATACGAGCTGGATATCTGCAAAAGCAAAAGAACGGTATCATCATTACAACACCTATGGGCTACTACAAAGATAAAAACACTGAAGAAATTATAATTGTTGAAGAAGAGGCGGATATTATCCGTAGAATCTACGAATTGTACTTATCAGGCTATGGTATAAAGTCTATAGCAAATATGTTCAACAATGAAGGGATAAAATCACCTCAGTATTATCAGAACGTTAGATATAAAAAGCAACTGCCATACACTAGACCAGCAATTTGTAAAAAGTATTTATGGAATGCGACAACAGTGAAAAGGCTTTTGCAGAATGAGTTTTATAAAGGCACTCTAGTGTGTCACAAAAGTTCAACCAGTAAAATCTATCACACAAGATTTGCTGTGCCTGAAGAGGAGCAGTTTGTACACGAGGATTATGTTCCCGCAATTATCTCTAAAGAAAAATGGAGCCAAGTGCAATTTATATTAGAACAAAAAACTAAAAACAATGTTAGAGCATCAACAGAAAAGCCTTGTCATAGATACACTGGCTTGATTAAATGTGGTGACTGTGGATGTGTATTCTCGTGTAAGATTAGAAAAAGAGATGGTCATGCCGATAGAATCGAATATGTGTGTAATGCGTATCACCGCTATGGCAGAAAATACTGCACTCCACATAGAATCAATGAAACGGAGATAGACAAACTGATATACAGCGAAATATTAAGAATTAAAGAGCTTGCAATAGAAAAATATCAGACAATTGAAGATGACATAAAACAGTGGCTTAAGCAAAAAGGCACTATGAATAACACCATTGAAAAACTCAATGAGAAGCTTAATGTACATAAAGAAGATCTGAAAGCTCTGCTCCTTGAAAGAGTTAGAGATAGGGCTCACGCTGAAATTTACGATGAGATGATAACAAAATGCGAGTCACAAATCGCTAGTATAGAGAAAGAAATTAAAGAAATTTCAAACTTTGATAAAGCTATTAAAAGCAGAAAATCGGATATATGCAGTGCAATTGACCTGCTCGAAAGAATAATCGAAGAAGGGGAGATAAGTGATACTAACATCCGATTGCTTGTAAATAAAATAATTGTTAAAGAGCAAAATGGTAATATTGATATCCAGATAAAGCTCAACGCTGAATTTAAAAACTACATAATGATTTACGAAGACGAGTCAGCTAGTGCTGATAATCAATCTTCAATTACTTCAACAGAAAAGGACACACTTTGTGATAAACAGAGTGTGTCCTTTATGTATGTCTGAAAACAGCAAAAAATCTATAAAACAAAATCAGCACCACAATATTTGTGATGCTGATTTTTTGGTGCGGGTGACAGGACTTGAACCTGCACGGAGCTTTCCGCAAGAACCTAAATCTTGTGCGTCTGCCAATTCCGCCACACCCGCGTGTGTATATTTTTACAAGTAAAACTTGTGAAAAACAAAGTATTAAATTTTATCGATTATTATCCACGAGGTAGCACAGCCTAAATCTGGCGCGTCTGCCAATTCCGCCACACCCGCATGTGTGATATTTCGTATGATATTTTATCAACGAAGCCTATTATACAACATCTTTTTATTAAAATCAAGATGTGATTTAAATTTGTTATATGGTAGTAATTTATCCCAAAAGGTCGAGTTTTGTTGACTACTGAAAACCGCTGTGATATAGTCGTATCGAAATTTAAATTATCTTAGGTATAAATGGTGAAGTATATGAAAAAACTCAGGCTTTTTAGTTTAGCGTGGCCGATATTTATTGAGACGGCTCTGTTTATGTTGCTTGGCTTTGTAGATGTGTTTGTGCTTAGCAGATACAACGATTTGGCGGCTTCCGCGGTGAATACCGCAAATCAAGCCGTGTCGATTGTTACCATCGTGTTCACGGTTATCTCGGGTGCGAGTGCTGTAATGATTTCGCAGTATCTGGGAGCTAAGAAAAATGAAAATGCGTCCAGAATTGCCGCAATATCGATAGTGTTTAACCTAGTAGCAGGTGTTGTAATCAGTGTGTTGCTGGCACTTTTCAGTGAGGAAATTCTTGTTTTCATCGGAGCAGAGGGGACGCTTCTTGGTTTTGCGAGTGAGTACCTGAAGATTGTTGGAGGTTTTCTGTTTTTACAAGCGGTGCTTGCCTCAATGTCGGTGATAATCCGTAACCACGGATTAACCCACATTTCAATGTACGTTACGGTTGGAATGAATATCATTAATACTGTGCTTGATGTTGTGTTTGTACTTGGACTTTTCGGCGCACCGAAAATGGGTGTTATGGGAGTAGCAGTCGCTACGACTTTCAGCCGAATTGTAGGCACGATAGTCTTAGGGGCTGTGCTTTTTACTAAGGTTGAAAGTGTTAAGATTTTTGAACTGCTCAAGCCTTTTCCATGGGGCGATATTAAAAATATATTCAAAATAGGTGTTCCGTCGGCACTTGAATCTTTTTTATATAATCTTTCTCAGCTTGTTATCACTTCGATGGTACTTAATTTTCTTACAAACGAAGAGCTGATTGCCCGTACTTATGTGCAGAATATCACCATGATATTCTACATTTTCGCTGTAGCTATAGCACAGGCATCTCAGATTATCACGGGCCATTTGGTTGGAGCAGGGGAGATGGACAAAGCTTACAAAAGTGGTATGCGTGCGTACAAGTATTCTATGATTATCACAGTCGTTGCGTGTACAGTTGGTGTGCTACTTCGAAAACCTATCGTCGATATTTTTACAGATGACCCTACTGTTATAGTGTTAGGTGCAGGAATACTGCTGATTGATTGGTTCTTAGAACTTGGCAGAACAACCAATATTGTAGTAATCGCGTGTCTGCGTGGAGCAGGAGATGTGTATTTCCCAACAATCTGTGCGATATTCTCGATGTGGCTTGTGAGTGTACTTGGAGCTTATATCTTTGCGGTTGTGCTTCAAATGGGCATCTACGGACTGTGGATAGCTTTAGCCCTTGATGAGATACTTCGAGGTGTGCTTATGGTATGGCGTTTTAAAGGCGGCAAGTGGAGAACAAAAGCTATCGTAAAATCTTGATATAAAGAGTAAAGCTTTTTTGACTTCTTTTCAATTGTTTATTGCAAAAAATAGGATTTAGGAGTATACTTACTGGAAAGGAGTGATTTTTATGAAAAAAATAATGTCAGTTTTACTTATCGTAGCAATGCTTATGTCCGTTGCTGTTTTCAGCACAGCAGCTGCGAACACAAAAGGAAATTATCAAGTATCCGATAAGCCATATGCAGATGTAGTCGGTGATGTAATTGGATATATTGGCGACACAGATTTCGATGGTACGGTTTCGGTTATGGACGCAACAGCTATTCAGATGTGGGGCGCTCAGCTTATCACACTTAACTCTGATGCGCTTTTACTCGCTGATGTTGATAGAGATGGTGTAGCTTCGGTTATGGATGCTACTGAAATTCAGATGTGGGGTGCAATGTTAATTGAAAGTTCTGTGATTACCCACACATTGTATATAGGTGAAGCTGGTGACGATAAACCTGTTGCTGCAAGTTTTGATTATGATAAAATTGTAGCCTATGTTAAGGCTAATGGCGAATATGACGAAGACTACGGAGATTATATGGTGGTATTCTCTGAAGAAGATTCTATGGATTCTCTTGGTATTATCTATACTCCGTCTGAAGATAGCCTCTGGATTGGTTTGACTTTATATGATGAAGAAACACTGGTAAGCCGTGACACAAGCGTGATTGCCTACAAAGCAGATCCTGAATTTTTCTTTATTACTGACAAATATTGTATTGATGAGAAATCGGATGAACCGGTTTATGACTATGACTTCTTGGGATATGCTCAATTTAAGAATGGAAATCTTGTAATTGATGAAGAAAGCATTGATTCTTTTGAAGATGCGAAGCATAGTTATTCAGAAGTAAAAGATGAGGTTTATGATAATTTAGTCGAACTCTTTAAAGTAACAAACTTGTGTATTGATTGATTTCTCCATTTTATAAAACTTATCTAAACTAATAAAAGCAGGACTTCGTTTTTTGAAGTCCTGCTTTCTTTTTTATTTAAACGCAACAGGTTTTACATCAGTACTTGGGAAATCTGACTTACCTGAAGGTTCTGACATTGAAAAATACATTTTAGCAGCTTTTGTTGTGCCGAAGTCACGATTTGAACCACTATCCTGAACCTTGTTGAAAGCTTCTCTAAACATCGCGTTGTGAGCTTCTTCGCGGTTTAAAAGGAAGTCGATGGTCTCTTTGACTTTCTTATCGTTAATTTGTCTGTAAAGGTATTCGTAAACAACCTTTGCACGCTGTTCGGAAGCGATGTTTGAAAGAAGATCAGCACACAAATCTCCTGTAACCGTAACATAGTCAGCAGTCCACGAATAACCTGATGCATTGATAAGACCTGGGTTAAGTCCGAGTAGAACGTGACTCTGGATTTCACCTGCGCCGATAGTCTGATAGTCAACATCGTGACCGTTTAGCATATTGATTGTTTGAGCGACCATTTCCATATGACCTAGCTCTTCTGCGGCGATATCTAAGAACAAATCCTTAATCTCAGGGTCTTTGATTCGAAAGCTCTGGGACATATACTGCATTGCGGCTTTGAGTTCTCCGTTACCACCGCCGAGCTGTTCTTGTAGTAAAGCTGCGTACTGTGGATTAGGACGTTCTACCTGTACGGGGTGAAAAAGCTGTTTTTCGTGTTTGAACATATACATTCTCCTTTAGTTTTTGTTGCTATTAGTTTTCGGAGAATGGAAGGGAATATTCAGGCTTATTTTTTGATTTTTGCACTTAGCGTGCCTGTTGAATGAGTTGTCATGTTATCGAAAAATGGACTGTTAGGGTCAGTTTGATCGGTTTGTACGATTTCTGTTAAGATATCTGGTGTGTATAAGAATTCCAACGTTTGGGTTTCCGTCTTACCATTTGTTTTAGTTATAGTTACATCAAGTGTGATAGAATCAATAAGACGCTTGAATATCTTGTTTTGGTAATTGTAGAAGCCAACCATATTATCATTTTTTGCGTATTGTCTAAGCAATTCTATTTCATCTTTTGTTACCACTGTGCTTTTGTCCATAACACCTATCCCGATAACATCACCAGGGTCGTTAGAAACTACAACTTCTGTGGTGAGTTCGCCAGTGTCAAGAAGTTTATATCTAGGTGATTCATTGTCTTTGTTTAATTCTATCGGTGGTCCGAATACAAAGTGAGTGAAATTATGGTCATCATAATCCATTGTGAAACCAGTTTGATTATTGCCATTAGAAATACCTGCGCTAGAAATTACTGTTTTGTTTTCATAATCCTTGATTAAAAATCCTACTAAGGTAGCGTTGTTAATTCTGTATGTCACAGTTTCGATGTCATCGCCTTTAATAGCAATATCAATCTCTTTACTGAAGTTGTGAAACAGATATTTTTTTGCTACATCAGTAGGTTCTGCGTTTTCATCTAATATATAGTTGAAGTTGTATGTTATAACGTTGGAGTCCCCGTCACTTATTTCAATAAACTTTTCAGTATTCAGTACGTCACCTGCGATAACTTTTTCGTCAGGTGTTGTATTGCCCGTGGTAGACTCTGCATTCGCTATAATAACAAAACTGCTTTTTGAGTTGTTTAATGGAACTAAGATGAGTGTGAACACAAGAACAAGAGAAGCAACCATAGCAACGGCTCTTTTTAGTGTCACGATTTTAGTTTTATTTTGTGCTTTGCTGATGATGTCGCTTGCTGTGTCTGTAGCGACTAAATAACATAATTCGTTATCAATTTTATCTTTAAATTTACTCATCGAAAAAATCCTCCTTTAGTGTGTCTTTTAATAGTGCTTTGGCTTTCAAAAGTCGGTAATTAACAGTTGTCTGGGGAAGCGACAGAACTTCAGATATATCCTTAATCTGCAAATCACGATAGTATCGAAGAAGTATCACTTCTTTGTACTTATTTGGTAAAGAGGCTACAGCTTCGCTTACGTTAATACTTTCGTCACTGTCAGTAACGGAGGTTTTGAGCTGGTATTCAACCTCGCTTAGCAATATATCGGTTTGCGTATGTTTCGTTTTTCGAATTATATTTTTACATGTATTAATCGCAATAGAAGTAAGCCACGTGTTGATGCTTGATTCTTCTCTAAAAGAATTAAATTTCCTATACGCTTTCAGAAAAGTTTCCTGTGTAGCGTCTTTGCTGAGTTCTCTGTCTTTTAAGTACATATAACAAAGCCTTAGTATGCTGTCGCAGTTTTTGTTATATATTTCCGTGAACAACTGGTTTTTCTTATTTGACGTCAAATCTTTAACCTCCTTTCACTATATTAGACACATTACGGAGCCTTTTTCATAGTATAGCATAAAATAAAAAAACGCAGGAGTTTTCGCTCCTGCGCTTTTTTTTGAGGTTTGTATCATTTAAAGTGGGTTTGTAAGTTAATTGTTCTTTGAGTGACAGCTATCTTTCATTGGGCAACCGCCACATCCGCAACTGCAGGAACTCTTACCTGCTTTTTTATCTTTTATCAATTTGAAGACTACTAAACCGAAAACTAAAACTACAACGAGCAGAACGATTATAGTAGCTAAATTCTGGGAAATAAAACTAAGCATAGTAAAATCTCCTTTCGTATTATTTTAAAGTAGTGTTTTCATACTTATTTTTTCTGAAAATGAAGTAGAGAAGAACCGCGAGTGTTATGAAAGCGAGTGCTGTCCACACTGTGAATACACCGGTTGAAATAAGCATACCGATGTTGTAAACGATGAGTGAAATTGCGTAAGCAAAAACAGTCATATAGCCGATTGTGAAGAAAGTCCACTTTGCGTTGTTCATTTCTCGTTTGATAGCACCCATCGCAGCAAAACAAGGAGCGCAAAGCAGGTTGAAAATCAGGAAGGACATACCTGCAAGCTGTGAGCCGCCAAAGAATTCCTGACCGATCAAAGAGATGTTAGAAACTTCGCCCTCCATAGCGCCGAGAAGATCTGCCGCAGCCTCAGGGTTAGCTGAAGCGAGCATTTTTGAAAGTGAACCGAATACACCAACAACTTCTTCTTTAGCTACAAGACCTAAAACTGTAGCAACAGCAGCCTGCCAGTTGCCAAAACCGAGTGGAACAAAGAGCCATGCGATAATTGAACCTATGTTTTCGAGGATTGAAGCACCACTGTTTTCTTCTGTGATGTAGTGGAAACCACCCTCGAAAGAAAGTGAATTAAGAACCCAGATGATAACGCTGGCAGCAAGAATAACAGTACCTGCTTTTTTAATAAATGACCAGCCACGTTCCCAAGTAGCTCTGAGTACATTGGAAGGTATAGGCATATGATAAGCAGGAAGTTCCATAACAAATGGGGCAGGGTCACCTGCGAAAGCTTTGGTTTTCTTGAGCATGATGCCTGAAACAATAACAGCGCCGATACCGATGAAGTAAGAAAGAGTTGCTACCCAGGCAGCACCTCCGAAAAGTGCGCCTGCGATAAGACCAACGATAGGCATTTTAGCACCACAAGGGATAAAGCCTGTTGTCATAATAGTCATCTTGCGGTCTCTGTCCTGCTCAATAGTACGAGATGCCATAATACCAGGTACGCCACAGCCTGAAGCTACAAGCATAGGTATGAAACTCTTACCCGAAAGTCCGAGCTTTCTGAAGATACGGTCCATAATAAATGCGATTCTTGCCATATATCCGATGTTTTCAAGAATTGAAAGCAAGAAGAATAAGATGAACATCTGTGGCACAAATCCTAGTACTGCGCCAACACCGCCGACAATGCCATCAGCAACAAGAGAAGTCAGCCACTGTGCGCAGCCGATGTTCTCTAAGAAAGCTGTAACTGATGGGATAATCCACTCACCAAAGAGGGTGTCATTCATAAAACCAACTGTCCAGTCGCCGATAGTACCTATAGACAGTGTGTACACACCCCACATTACAAGAGCAAAGATAGGGAGTGCTAAAATACGGTTTGTGACTACTTTGTCGATTTTTTCTGAAACAGTGAGTTTGTTATCACGTTTCTTGACGTATACTGTTTTCATCAGCTTTTCAATGAAGTCGTAGCGCTCATTTGTAATGATAGCTTCAGAATCATCATCAAAATGTTCTTCAACGTGAACGATATCTTTTTCGATATGCTCAACTGTCTTTTTGTCAATGTTGAGCTGTTCTAATACCTTTTTATCTCTCTCGAAAAGCTTAACAGCGTAAAAACGCTGACGATCATCGTCCATTGAGTGAACACAAGCTTCTTCAATATGTGCCAAAGCGTGTTCAACTTCGCCTGAGAACATGTGCTGAGGGATGAGTCTGCCTTTTTTAGCTTCTTCAATAGCGATTTCAGCAGCCTCAAAAACACTGTCGCCCTTTAAAGCTGAGATTGGAACTACTTTGCATTTGAGTTTTTTGGAAAGTTCTTCGATGTTGATTTTATCGCCGTTTTTCTCGACAACGTCCATCATATTGATAGCGATAACAACAGGAATGCCCAGCTCCATAAACTGTGTAGTTAAGTACAGGTTTCTTTCAAGGTTGGTACCATCAACGATATCTAATATAACATCTGGGTTTTCGTTGAGAAGGTATTCTCTCGCAACAACTTCTTCGAGAGTGTAAGGGGAGAGCGAGTAAATACCCGGAAGGTCAGTGATTGTGACATCATTGTTCTTCTTGTATTTACCTTCCTTTTTTTCTACGGTAACACCAGGCCAGTTGCCAACATACTGGTTAGAGCCTGTGAGCGCGTTGAAAAGCGTTGTTTTACCGCTGTTAGGATTGCCCGCAAGAGCGATAGTAATATTCTTCATTTCTTCCTCCATTGTGTTAGCGAAGGCTAACTTGTTATCAAAAAACATAGGGGACTGCGCCCCTCTTGCTTATTCTACTTCAATCATTTCGGCGTCAGCTTTTCGAAGTGAAAGCTGGTAGCCTCTGACCTTGATTTCCAAAGGGTCGCCTAAAGGTGCAACCTTGCATACATCGATTTTAACACCCTTTGTGATACCCATATCCATGATGCGTCGTCTTACAGCACCCTGACCGTTTAGTTTTGTTACAGTTGCGCTGTCGCCTACTTTTATGTCTTTAAGAGTTTTCATATTTAATCTCCCGTCATAATAGTATAGTTACGAGTTAGCAAAGGCTAACCGGAGCGTTTAAAAAACAGGTTAGTCAAAGCTAACCTATGTGTTTAGAATACAATATTTGTCATTATTTGTCAAGAAAATCGCCCTGTTTTGTTGAAAATTCAACCATTTTCGGCGATGTGATGAAATAGTTAGCTTTGGCTAACTTTATGGCTTGTTAATTTTGCACAACGACTTTTCCTGCTAGTAAATATATGTTAAATATAGATTTTTAAGAACAACTGTGATACTATTTATATATTACGATAATTAAGATGGGTTTTGCTATGAATGAAGAGAAACGAAAACTATTTTCAGCGTTTGATATTTTGATAATACTGATTGTAGCGACAGCGTCAGTTTTTGCACTTTTGTCACAACTCAATAGACCTGATGACAACCTCTCCTGTGTAATACGAGTTGAAGGCGAGGTTGTGCATAGTGTGAGCCTTGATAAGCTTAGCGAAGAAACACAATATGTGGTAAGCGGTGAGTTACCTGTCACTGTTGTGATGAATGAAACTTCTGTTTATGTAAGCTCAGCGTCTTGTCCTGATAAGCTTTGCGAACACACAGGGAAAATTGAAAGAGCTGGCCAGTCGATAGTGTGTCTTCCTGCTAAAGTTTCTGTCACACTCGAAAGTCAAAACAGCGATTTAGATGCGGTGGTGGGGTGATGATATGAAGAAGATAAACACTTTGAAAATCACCCAGACAGCACTAATAAGCGCTGTTGCTTTGGTCCTTTCATACATTGAGATGATACTTCCCGATATGCCGTTTGTTCTGCCTGGTATGAAACTCGGACTTTCGAATATCGCGACTATGTTTGCTTTATCGGCTATGAGTTTTCCGTCAGCTTTGGTGGTGTGTCTGACTAAATCGTTGTTTGCTTTGCTTATGCGAGGATTTACTGCGTTTTTGATGAGCCTTAGCGGAGGAATTTTGAGTTTATTCGTTATGTATTTTTTACTTAGATTCAAGCGTGTTGGCTTTATCGGGGTTGGTGTTGGCGGAGCTTTCTGCCACAATCTAGGTCAGATACTCGTTGCATTCATATTAACCGACTCAACCGTGTTTGCATATTTTTCTGTGCTTGGTTTGGCGTCAATAATTACCGGAACGGTTACAGCACTCGCAGTGTTCATAATTTTACCGAAAGTGCTTTCGCTCGGGCTTTCTGAGAGTTAGAGTTTATTTTAATTTTCGAGTCGAGAATTTAGCATTACAGCTATATTCTTATTAGCAATTAAAGGTTAAAAACTTGTTACCAAATTAATAGTTTTGTTACTTGAACACCCCAATATCTTGTGGTAATATCTATTTGGACATCTAAATAATGTGTTTTAAAAGAATTATAATTAAGAATTTTAGGGGTTTTGAAAATGAAAATTAACGTAACTGGTGGAACACTTTCACAACAGGAAATCGACATTTATGTGTCTCAGCTTAAGGAAGCAAATCCTGATAAGTATATTAAAACTATCGACTTCACAGTTGATGGCGAGTACGTTGATGTTAAGTATACTTATGACAACGTGCCTTTCGAACGCATCAGACGTATCACTGGCTACTTGGTTGGTACAGTTGATCGTTTCAATAACGGAAAGCGCGCTGAAGTTGAGGACAGAGTTACTCACTCTTTAGCTTGCGACTGTGCTTTAGAGGAAATCGCTTGATGTTTTTCTGATTAGTTCCTATATCATTTAAAGAGTCAGGCTTTTCGCCTGGCTTTTTATTTTTTATACTATGCAAATTGTGTCAAAATGTGTTGACAACTGCCCACTATGTGCTATAATAACCTCACGGCATAGACAAAATCAAAGATTTTGATGCCTGAGAGAACATTGAAACATAAACGGTGATTTAAGTTTTGGATTTATAGGTTTATGTTATATAACTACTGGTCAAAAAAATACAGCTTATCAAGAGTGACTGAGGGACAGGCCCTGTGACGTCCGGCAACCTGCTTTGTTGTAAGGTGCTAAATCCTGCGGTATCACCGAGAGATGAGATCTTCTAACCGCCGGATTGCCGAGCGGTTTTTTTATT